>NZ_JBMDKO010000034.1:0-58868 GCF_057809755.1 Pseudomonas sp. FG13 | reverse complement strand
ATGGATTTCGACGGTGGCGCCGGTGTCGACACAGTCGACTATTCGGGCTCGACTGTCGGAGTAAACGTTAATGTCCGTCTCGGGGCGGGAACCCCAGGAACGGGTGGAGATGCCGAAGGCAGCATTTTAACGGGTATCGAAGCTGTCATAGGCTCGGCCTTCAACGACGTCCTTTCCGCCGGCCCGTACACCATAGTCACAGGGGTACGGTTGGAAGGGGGAGGCGGCGACGACATCTACAACATCGGCATGGGGTACACACCCACCATCATCGAGCAGGCCGGTGGCGGCAACGATGAAGTCCGTGTGTCGGTGATCAATCCGAGCGGCACCATCCTGGCTGCAAACGTCGAGCGCCTGACCTACGTCGGCACCGGCGCCTTCACCGGTTATGGCAATGACAGCGACAACGTCATTACCGGCGGTTCGGGTAACGACACGCTGTACGGTGGCGCGGGCGCGGATCAGTTCATCGGCGGTGTTGGCTATGACGGTGCGGGTTATCTCGACAGTAAAGAAGCCGTGACCATCAACCTCAAGACGGGTGTGCATACCGGGATCGCGGCAGGTGATACCTATACCGATATCGAGGTGATCAGAGGATCGAATTTCAACGATACGTTCGTTGGCGATGGTAGTGGTATGGATTTCGACGGTGGCGCCGGTGTCGACACAGTCGACTATTCGGGCTCGACTGCCGGGGTAAACGTTAATGTCCGTCTCGGGACGGGAACCGCAGGAACGGGTGGAGATGCAGAAGGCAGCATTTTAACGGGTATCGAAGCTGTCATAGGCTCGGCCTTCAACGACGTCCTTTCCGCCGGCCCGTACACCATAGTCACAGGGGTACGGTTGGAAGGGGGAGGCGGCGACGACATCTACAACATCGGCATGGGGTACACACCCACCATCATCGAGCAGGCCGGTGGTGGCAACGATGAAGTCCGTGTGTCTGTGATCAATCCGAGCGGCACCATCCTGGCTGCAAACGTCGAGCGCCTGACCTACGTCGGCACCGGCGCCTTCACCGGTTATGGCAATGACAGCGACAACGTCATTACCGGCGGTTCGGGTAACGACACGCTGTACGGTGGCGCGGGCGCGGATCAGTTCATCGGCGGTGTTGGCTATGACATAGCGGGCTATCTCGACAGCAAAGAAGCTGTGACCATCAACCTCAAGACGGGTGTGCATTCGGGAATCGCGGCAGGTGATACCTATACCGGTATCGAGGTCATCAGAGGATCGAGTTTCAACGACATCTTCTATGGCGGTAGTTCGTCCATGATGGTGGATGGCACGGGCGGCCTGGATTTGGTCACTTATGAACAGTCTGATAGCGCGGTGACAATCGACCTGACCAACGGCGGCGCTAACACAGGAGAGGCTGCTGGCCATACCTACACCAATATTGAGATGTTTCAAGGCAGCAGTTTTAACGACACGCTATCGGGCTCCAGTTTGAAGGACATCTTCGTTGGTGGAGCCGGGGCAGATGTCATCGATGGGCGTGCAGGTCTGGACAGTGCTTGGTATATCACAAGCACAACAGGCGTCTCGATCAACTTGCAGACTCAAATCAATCAAGGTGGTGATGCCGAAGGCGATGTATTGCTCAACATCGAACACGTGTTGGGTAGTCACTTCAACGATGTCTTGGTTGGAGACGCGGGTGTCAATTATCTGGAGGGCGGATTGGGCAACGATGTTATTGATGGCGGGGATGGTAATGATTACCTCTATGGCGGGCTGACTTCGTCGATAGGACCTTTCAAAGTCGATAGTTCAGCCAATGGGCCGCAAGCAGACATTTTGTACGGTGGCGGTGGTAACGACACCATCGTCACGGCCGCCAGCGACGAGGGTACCCAAGCCTATGGCGAGGCTGGAAGCGACACTATCACTGTGGCGCATGGCATGGCTGATGGTGGGGAAGGCAACGACCTGTTGACCGGTACAGGCGTGGGCTTTTCACTGTCAGGAGGTCAGGGGGATGACAGACTGATATTGCAGGCCGGCGGTTTTGCTAACGGTGGTGAGGGCGACGATATCTACACCATCAATACTCCAACGTTGGTGACAATTCAGGACGACGGTGTCAGCACTGGCGACAAATTGGTTTTGTCCTATATCAGCAGCTCTGAACTGTTGGTTGATCGCATCGGCGATGACCTCTATCTGCACCGATCAAGCTTCGCCCCAGGGCAGACACCACAAGAAGGTGTGCGGCTCAAGGATTGGTACGCAGGTTACGACACCATCGAACAGATCCAGACAGCTGACATGCAGCTCATCGGCCTGACAGGCATCAAGGAGTTTCCCGATGCCTTGTTTTCCTGAACAGTTGAGTGTCCCTTGTAAGTGAAGAGGAAGGTGACGGTCCAGTGTATTGCACACAGGACCGCCACCTGGCACAACCGCTCGTTCCCCCCGATTCAGGCCCCTATAGGGTCGAGCCCTGACCCCCCACAGCGCTATGACTGCTGTACGAATGTCAGCCGCACTGCAAAACCAATCAACAGGCTCCCAAACAGCCACTGCTGCAGACGCTGAGCGGAAGGGGAACGCTGCAACCAGCGCCCAAGCGCCACACCCATCAGTGCGTAGGCGCAGTCGAACAGCAAGCCAATGCCCACCAGGGCCACGCCGAGGGTTGCAAATTGCCCAAGTACCGGGCCGCCCTGTGGGTCGATGAACTGCGGCAGCAAGATCGAACAGAACAGCAATGCCTTGGGATTGAGCAGGTTGGTCAGCAACCCGCGCCGAATCGCCTGGCCCCAGCGCTGCTTTGCGGGTTCGATACCGGCCGCTTCAAGGCTTGGCAACAAACGAGTCCGCAGGCACTGAAAGCCGATCCATAACAGGTAGGCAGCGCCGACCAGGCGCACCGCGTCGAACGTCCAGGGGGCGGTCTTGAACAATGCCGAAAGCCCCAACGCGGCCAATACGACATGACATCCCCGTGCGATTGCCAAACCCGCCGCCGTCGCCAATGCCGGGCCCTTGCCCTGACGTGCGCCGGTTTGCAGCAACAGGATCATGTCGGGGCCCGGCAACAGGTACACCACCGTCAAGGCCATCAAGAACAACCAGAACTCTGCCATGCCACGCCCCCTTCATACGTTTGAGAGTGCCAGTCTAAGGTGAGAGGGCAGGGCAGGTGCTTGCGAAGTCAGCTTCTAAGCCATGAAAAATTGGCATAACCTGCCAATTATCAAATAAAAGAAAATGGATACTGCTAAATCATGAAACTCGATGCTTTCGATCGCAAGATCCTCGCCGCATTGCAACGCGATGGCCGCCTGAGCAATGTGCAATTGGCCGAGGAAATCGGCCTGTCACCCTCGCCGTGCCTGCGTCGCGTGCGGATGCTCGAAGAGGCCGGCGTGATTCGTGGCTACCAGGCCATCCTTGACCGAGACGAAGTGGGCCTTGGGCTGACGATATTCGTCGGTATCAAGGTTGAACGGCATAACGACGAACAAGCCGAAGCGTTTTACCAGGCTGTCACGGCATTGCCGGAGGTGATTTCAGCGTTCCTGGTATCGGGAGAGTCAGACTTTCTGCTCCAGGTGGTGGTGCCGGACTTGCGGGCGTACGACCGCTTTCTGACGGGGCGGCTGCTCAAACTGCCAGGGGTCAGTGATATTCGCAGTAACTTTGCGATTCATACCGTGAAGACGCCGGGGGCGTTGCCGTTGGGGCATTTGCCTGTGGGCTGAGTTTTCTCCGGCGATGGAGCCCATTGCAATTCCGGCGCCTGGAGAACGGAGTCTTTGATGACGCCCATGCTGCTCCAGACGATCGCAAACTCGTGATACGGCCCTTCGGCATAGGTGCCTTCGGGGAGACAGACCGTCCGCTTCTGGTCATTCCCCGCCGCTCACTGATCTTTAGTGCATCAGTGCGGGCGCTAGCGTCTACTCTGGACTGTCAGACAGTATTTATTTCCTGTGTCGTTCTGTGGAGCCGTGCAATGGTCAAAAGCTGGAGTGGTCAGGTCGCATTGGTCAGTGGCGCTGGCAGTGAACACGGGATTGGTCTGGCTATCGCGCGGCGGCTCGGAGAAGCGGGTGCAAAGCTGATCATCACCGGCAGCAGTAGCCGTATCCATGATCGCGTCGCGCAACTGAATGCGGAAGGTCATGAGGTGCAAGGACGCGCTGCGGATCTTACCCAGCCGGCTCAGGTCGACGAACTGGTGACTTGGGCTGAATCGCTCTGGGGGCGAATCGATATACTCGTGAACAATGCCGGCATGGCGATACAGGGTGAACCTGAAACCTTCTCTGAAGTGGCCAATATGAGCGTCGAGCTGTGGAACACTTCGATTGCCCGTAATCTGACCACTGCCTTTCTGTTGACCCGCGCGGTGTTGCCGGGGATGCAGAATCGTCGTTACGGACGCATCGTCCATGTCAGCTCTACGACCGGCACCCGCGTCAGCAACCCTGGCGAGGCCGCGTATGCGGCGGCGAAAGCGGGGATGGTGGGCATGAATATGAGCTTGGCGCTGGAAGTCGCGCCCTACGGTATCACCGTGAACTCTGTTGCCCCCGGGTGGATCGCGACGCAGTCCAGCACAGCGGAGGAGATGAACGCAGCGCAGTATGTTCCTGTCGGGCGTGCCGGTAGGCCGGACGAGGTCGCCGCAGCGGTGGCTTTTCTGGCTTCCCCGGAGTCCAGCTACATTACGGGCGAGGTGCTCGTGGTGGATGGGGGCAACTGCCTCTCCGAGAACAAAAGCCCCAGATGAGCGCCGGGAACTTCGGCGGTGAGCAGGGGTTAACCGTTCAGCCAGCCCAAGGCGGGCCATTCAAAAAACACCAGACCAAAAAAAACCGGCCACTCAGTGCCGGTTTTTTATATCCCCCGTCAAAACCACAACGACGCGAGACCAGAATTCGATTGGAGCGGGTGAAGGGAATCGAACCCTCGTTATCAGCTTGGGAAGCTGGAGTAATGCCATTATACGACACCCGCTCAGAGCGGCTGACTTTGTACCAGATGTGGGCGCGGATTTGAAGTTTTTCTTTGCCTGGGGTGAGGTTCCGGGTCGACCCAAGCCTCAAACCAGAGCGGTCATTCGCGGGCAAGCCCCGTTGTCGAGGGGGGGCTTGCCCGCGAGGACGCGGTCTCAGATTGCCAGTGCATGGTAGCCCTGCACCTGGCTGTAGCGTGGTCGGCTTTCGTGGTGGCCCGGCTTGAGGAAGCCCAGCAAGGCGTTGCGGCTATCCCGGAAGGCGGCCTTGTGTTCCATGTCCAGGAAGTGCCCGGTGGCTTGCAGTGTGCTGAACGTACTGTGTTGCACATAGTCGGCGAACAGCCTCGCGTCGGCGGCCGAGGTGTACTCGTCCCATTCACCGTTCAGGAACAGTACCGGCACGTTGATGTTTTTCGCCGCCCTTGCGTAGCAGCACAGGTCGCTCTGGAGCACTTCGCTGATGTGGAAATGCATCTGCCCGTATTCATGCTCGGCCAGGTTGCTGACATGGCGATGGTTGAAGCGCTTGAACAGCGGCGGCAGATGTTTGCCGATGGTGCTGTTGACCAGATGCCCCACCCGGTCGCCGTCCAGGTTGCCCAGGTAATCGACGCCACGCTCGAGGTAGTCACGCATCGGCGCATTAAGGATCGGTGAGAACGAACTGATCACCGCTTTTTCGATGCGCCGCGGACGATGGGACAATGCGGTCAATGTGGCGGCACCACCCCATGAGAATGACAGCACGTGTTCGGCGGCGAAATGGTCGATCAGTTCCAGCAGGATCTGGCCCTCGACCTCCTTCGTCAGCATCTTCTCGTGCCGGTTGTGGGGCTTGGATTTGCCTGCGTACGGTTGGTCATACAGCACGACGTTGAATTGCGGATGAAGATTCTTGACGGTCTGTGCAAACGACGCGGTAGTGGCCAGCGAGCCGTTGACCAGAATGATGGTCTTTTGTGCGGCGTCTGCGCGATAGAACTCCGTGTAAACCCGATACTGACCCTGTATATCCAGCACAGCGATTTCTGGCCTCATGTCATAGACTCCTGGCAAGCGGGTATGCGCGCAATGAGATTGCACGGGCAATGTGACAGGTAGGCATTCGCCTGGAAGATAAGGCCCAAGTCGATCCATACAGACCGGTCGACGGGTGTTGTTATTAGGCGGGCAGTCTGTCGGCGGGCAAGGCGGAACCAGAGGGTTCTGGCCGACAAAAAGTTTCTTAGAGGTATGGGGTGACTCATCGGTCACATTTCGGCCGACGGTTTGATTCAAGCAGGGGGACGGCCGTTGCGCAAGTGTCCTTTTGAAAATTGTTCGACACTTCTGCCCGGCGGTCATCGGCTCAGATCAGGCAGACCTCTTCCGGGGTCAAGGCGCGGTATTGGCCCGGCTCGAGATCTGCATCCAGCGAAAGCGGCCCCATGCGTTCGCGGTGCAGGCGCAACACTTTGTTGTCGAAGTGGCCGAACATGCGCTTGACCTGGTGATAGCGCCCTTCAACGATACTCAGTCGCGCCGACTTCGGCCCCAGCAGCGTCAACTCCGCAGGCTGGGTGGTGAGGTCTTCGAAGGCAAAGTACAGGCCACGGGCGAAGGTGACGGCATACTCGGCAGTGATGGTCTGCTCGGTCTCGACGTAGTAGACCTTTGGCAGCTTCGTTTGCGGCTGGGTCAGGCGTCGCGACCAACTGCCGTCATTGGTGATCAGCATCAGCCCGGTGGTGTTGAAATCCAGGCGCCCGGCGATGTGCAGGTCGTCCTTGTCCGGTTCGTCCAGCCAATCGAGCACGGTGGGATGCTGCGGATCGCGCGTGGCACTGACGCAGCCGGCAGGTTTATGCAACATGAAATACCGCGCCGATCGGCCTGCCTGCAGCAGTTCCTCGTCGACTTCGACGCGGCTGAACTCGCGGACCTGGGCGTGCGGGTCGCTGATCACCTGTCCGTCGATGCGCACCCGGCGCGCCACCAACAACAACCGGACCTGTTGGCGATTGAAGCGCGGCAGATTGCTGAGGAAACGGTCGACGCGCATGGGGCATTCAGGCCTGGGAGCGGAGGGCGGGAATCTTACTGGATCGGCTGCTGCTTGGCGCGCAGTTGGTTCTCGACCTGGGCACAGCGCGGGCACAGGCAGGATTGATCGCGCAGCTCGACCGGCAATGCCTCGAGCACGGCCGGGTCGATACTCACGCCGTAACACCAGCAGGTTCGGTCGGCTGTTTTCGGGTTGGCCAGGGTGCAGTCATTGGCGCTGCCGCAGGCAGGGCACAGGTCGGGTTTATTCATAACTGGAGTGAGGCATCTCAACGCAGGTTCGGTTGCTTCCGGTCTGTCGGGCACGTTGCAGTGCATGATCGGTCCGCGACAGCAGGCTGTGCAAGGTGTCGTTGTCCTGCAAGGTGGTGAGGCCGATGCTGATGGTCGCCAACAGTTGCTTGCCACTGCAGAAATAGCGCTGCCTCTCGATGTGCTGACGAATCTTTTCGGCGATTTTCAGACCTGTCTGTCCGTCGGTGTCCTTGAGCAGGACGACAAAGGTGTCGGTACTCCAGCGACACACGATGTCCGAATGCCGCAGGCTATCGCTCAGGTCGCGGGCAAATCCGCTCAGCAGCTGGTCGCTGACGATGTGACCATGGGTGGTGTCCAGTCGCTTGAAATCGTCCAGCTCCACCAGCAGCGCCGTCAAGGGTTTGGGCTCGCGCTGGGCTTCGTGCAGGGTTTGCACGGCCAGCAGGTCGAAGCCACGACGGTTCGGCAATTCGGTCAGGCTGTCGAGGGTGGATTGGGCGTCGATGCGCTGCTGGTAGTGATTGATCAGCCGATAAAGGATGGCCAGGACCGCCAGCGTCACGAGCACGCCGATCAGCAGGTTCAAGTACAGCGTTTTGAGCATGTGGTCACGCACAGAGGCATGGGCTGCGTAATAACCCAGCAACGCAATGATCAGGAAGCCTGTACCGAGCAGCGCCACCACCGCCAGGAGCGGCTTGCGCTGGGAATACAACGGCGAACGGAGCGACATGGCGATTCCCTTGGCACAGACCCAATGAAGTCAGTTTAGTGGCCTTGTGGGAAAAGACATTCAGATTTGCCGGTTTGCAAGATTGTGGCGAGGGGATAAATCCCCTCGCCACAGGGCAATGTTTACTCAAGGGTCGTCAGATAAGCCCGCCATCCCCCCAGATGGCTGATGTCCTGAGCGCCCTCCAGGCCATACGACTCGCAGATGAATCCACTTTCCCAGCGCCCATCGGCCAGTTGCACCTTGCCCAGCCCCAACGGTGCGGGAATGCCAGTCAGGAACGAGCCCAGTTCACTGCTCGGCAGCTCCCAGACTTCGACCTCGATCGCCACGCCGCCTTCACGAACCCGAACCATGCCGGGACGCAAGAGTGGGCCACCGGCCAAGGCATGGAGGCGGTAGTCCGGCGAGCTTTGGGTGGCCTCGATCAGCCGGGCACCGCGTTGCTTGAGCTGCCAGTTCAATGCCAACCCGTCCAGGTGTGCGCCACACACCACCAGTCGCGCCCGGTCATGGCGGGCCGGATGGCCGAGAACGGGCAAGGCCTGGCCCTGTTGACGCTGCAAGGCGTCGGCCACGCTCAAGAGGTATTGATCGGTGAACGCTCGACCGAACAACGTCACGCCCCAGGGCAAACCGTTGGCCATGAACGCGCTGGGCACGGCGACGGCGGCGTAGTCCAGCAGGTTCATGAAATTGGTGTAGTACCCCAGCTCCGAGTTGCGCAACACGGGTTCGGCGGCCAGTTCTGCGAGGGTCACCGGCCGGCCGATGGTCGGGGTAAGTACGCAATCGAGCGCGTCCATGGCCCGGTCGCATTGGGCTTTGAGCGCTTGCAAGCGATAGCGGGCGCGGAAGGTTTGTACGCCATCCACCGTAGGTGCTTTCGCCAATACGGCACGGATGACGGGCAGTACGGCGTCGGGCTCGCGCTCCATCAATGGGCCGGCAACGCTGTAGCGTTCGGCCACCCACGGGCCTTCATAAAGCAGCCGCGCCGCTTCCAGGAACGGCGACAGGTCCAGTTCCACGGCTTCGCCGCCCAGACGTTCGAGGCGCTCAATGGCATCCAGAAACAGTTGCGGACCTTCAGGACAGCCGAAAAACGCCAGGTCCTGTTGGCGCGGCACACCGAAGCGAAAGCGCCGGGGCGTGCCGAACGCGGTGCCATCGTTCCACTGCGGGTTGTGACGACTGTAGTCATCACGAGGGTCTGGACGGGCCGTCAGCGCCAAGAGCTGGCTGGCTTCTTTCGCCGTTCCTGTGAAGGTGGTGACGCAGTCCAGCGTGCGACAGGCCGGAACCACGCCCGCCGTGGAGATCAACCCCAGGGTGGCCTTCAACCCCACCAGATTGTTCAGCGCCGCTGGCACCCGACCAGAGCCGGCGGTGTCGGTGCCCAAGGCAAAACTTGCCACGCCCAAGGCTACGGCCAGCGACGAACCGGCGCTCGAACCGCCTGCCGGATAGTCGGGCAACACACTGTTGCGGCAGGCACCGTAGGGCGAGCGAGTGCCATTGAGTCCGGTGGCGAATTGGTCGAGGTTGGTCTTGCCCAGAGGGATCGCCCCCAGTGCCAGCAACTGCTCGACAATGGTGGCCGAACGGTCCGGTACGTAGGCAAATGCCGGACAGGCTGCGGTGGTTGGAATGCCGGCCAGGTCGATGTTGTCCTTGATGGCAAACGGTACGCCGTACAGCGGCAGGCTCTCCAGGTCGCGGCCTTCCAGCGCGGCCAGGTAGGGTTCCAGTTCCGCGGCCGTCAGCAGGTGGATAAACAGGTGATAGTCCGGGTTCAGTGCCGCGGCTTTTTCCCGCAGGTCCAACAGCAATTTCCGAGGCGTCAGTTCGCCGCTGCGGTAGGCATTACGCAGGTCGTCCAAGCGAAGCGAAAGGTTCATGGTGTTAATCCTTTGATTGAGTTCAGTCATGTTCCAGCACCACGACGCGCTGTCCGGCGCGCACCGCCGAACCGGGCTGGACGCGCACCTCGTGTACCACCCCGGCCACGGGTGCCAGCACCGGTATTTCCATCTTCATCGACTCCAGGATGACCAACACATCGCCGGCGGCGACCCGAGCGCCAACCTTCACCTGAACCTGCCAGAGGTTGCCGGCGATGTGGCTGTCGACGCTCAGTTGACCGTCAGTCAGCTGCGCATCTTCACTCGGCGCGATAGCCGGTTCTTCACTGTCGAAGTGCGCCTGGCCACTGGCGATCCAACGCTCGCGCTCAGCGTCGAAGGCGCCTTGTTGCTGGCGGCGGAACGCGGCGATGCTGTCAGCCTCCAGGGTCAGGAAATGCTGGTAGTCAGCGAGATTGAGCTGGCTCTGCTCGATCTCCAGGTCGAAGCGACCCAGGGGGAAGTCCCGGCGGATGCGCAGCAGTTCGTCGGCGCTGACCGGGTAGAAGCGGATCTGGTCGAAGAACCTCAGCAGCCAGGGTTTGCCGTCGAAGGCGGCGACGTCCCGATAACGATTCCACATCTGCAACGTGCGCCCGACGAACTGATAGCCGCCAGGCCCTTCCATGCCGTATACGCACATGTAGGCGCCGCCGATGCCCACCGAGTTTTCCGCGGTCCAGGTTCGGGCCGGGTTGTATTTGGTGGTCACCAGTCGATGTCGTGGGTCCAGTGGCGTGGCGACCGGTGCGCCGAGGTAGACGTCCCCCAGGCCCATCACCAGGTAGCTGGCGTCGAACACTGTGCGCTGCACTTCATCGAGATTGGGCAGGTCGTTGATGCGCCGGATGAACTCCAGATTGCTCGGGCACCAGGGCGCGTCCTTGCGCACCGTAGTCATGTATTTCTCGATGGCCAGCTGACAGGCCGGATCATCCCAGGACAGCGGCAGGTGGACGATGCGCGACGGCACTTGCAGGTCCTGGGCGGCGCACACTGCGTCCCATTCACCGACGATGAGGGGCAGCAGATCTGCCAGGGGCATTTGCTCGGGTTGGTAATGCACTTGCAGCGAGCGAATGCCTGGCGTCAGGTCGATCACGCCGGCCAGTTGCTTGTGTTCCAACGCCTGCATCAAGGCATGGGCGCGAAAGCGCAGCACCAGGTCCAATTCGGGGGCGCCGATTTCCAGCAGCAGGTGGGTGTCGCCGGCTAATCTCGCCACCATCCGGGTGTCGCCTTGGCCGATATCCAATACCACAGGCGACACGATCCCCTGTGGGAGCGAGCCTGCTTGCGATAGCGGCCTGACAGTCGATGATGCAATGACTGAAAGATCGCCTTCGCGAGCAGGCTCGCTCCCACACTGATCCCATTTCAGGGCCAGTGAGCGGGCGGTGGAGATATCCACCGGCACAAACCGCACCTTGTCTCCCGCCTTGAGTTGCCCCAACTGCCAGAGGTCCGCTTCGATCACCGTCACCGGGCAGACGAAGCCGCCCAGGCTCGGGCCGTCGGGGCCAAGGATGACGGGCATGTCGCCGGTGAAGTCCACGGCGCCGATGGCGTAGGGGTTGTCATGGATATTGGAAGGGTGCAGCCCGGCCTCGCCACCGTCGGCACGGACCCATTCGGGTTTTGGCCCGATCAGGCGCACGCCGGTGCGGCTGGAGTTGAAGTGCACTTCCCAGGCCGTGTCGAAGAACGTCTGGATGTAGCGTTCGGTGAAATATTCGGGTGCGCCGTGGGGACCGTAGATCACGCGGATCTGCCGCACGCTTGGCAGTTCCAGGATCGGCGCGCGCGTTGGCGGCAGTGTCGCGTGCTCGTCCAGCGATGCCAGGTGCAACACGTCGCCAGTACACAACGCTCGTCCGCCGTGGCCGCCAAACTGGCCGAGGGTGAAGGTGCTTTTACTGCCCAGGTAATCCGGCACTTGCACGCCGCCTTGCAGGCACAGGTAACTGCGTGCCCCGGCGCCAGAGATGTTGCCGATCGCGAGGGTGGCGCCGGCAGCAATCGACAACGGTGTATTCATCGGCACCGCTTCGCCGTCGAGCGTGAGGGCAATCACCGCACCGGTCACCGCCACCCGGGCTGCGCAGTTGAAACGCAGCAGCGGCCCGTTCATGGTGATTTCCAATGCCGCCGCACCTTCTTCGTTGCCCAAGAGGCGATTGCCCAGGCGCAGGGAACGGCTGTCCATCGGCCCCGACGGCGGCACACCCACGGCCCAATAGCCGAGGCGGCCGGGATAGTCCTGGACGCTGGTCTGGGTGCCGGGGCTGAGCACTTCGACGGTGTTGGCGCGATAGATCAGCGCTTCCAGGCAGCGGGTCCAGGGCTGGCCGCTGGCAAACGGTGTGTCGAGGAGAATCTGTTGCAGGTACTGGCGGTTGGTCTCGACGCCGTACAGCAGGCTTTCGTCCAGTGCTTGATGCAAGCCCAGGCGTGCCTGCTCGCGGGTGGGCGCCCAACGAATAACCTTGGCGATCATCGGGTCGAAGTAGGGCGGGATCTGGCAACCGGCCTCGACCCAGGTGTCGATGCGCAGTGCTTTGCCGTCGGCATGGGGAAATGCCACGGCGGTCAGCAGCCCCGGGCTTGGCTGGAAATCCCGACCGGGGTCCTCGGCATACAGGCGCGCCTGGATCGCGTGGCCCTCGGCTTTCAAACCTCGGCCCAGCTCGCTCAGTGGCGGCAAGTCACCGGCCGCCAGTTGCACCATCCAGCGCACCAGGTCCACGCCCCACACCTGCTCGGTGACGCCGTGCTCCACTTGCAGGCGGGTGTTCACTTCCAGGAAATAGAAGCGCCCTGCGTCGCTGTCGAACACGAACTCCACGGTGCCGGCGCTGCGGTAGTTCACGGCCTGGGCCAGTTGGATCGCCGCAGCGCAGAGTTCGTCGGCCATGCCCTCGGGCAGGTTCGGCGCCGGGGTTTCCTCGAGGACTTTCTGGTTGCGCCGTTGCACCGAGCAGTCGCGCACGCCCAGGGCGATCACCTGGCCCAGACCATCGCCGAATACCTGCACTTCAAGATGCCGCGCGCGTTCGATGTACTTTTCGATGAACACCCCGGCGTCGCTGAAGTTGTTCTGGCCCAGGCGCTTGACCGCTTCGAAGGATTCGCTCAGGTCGGCGGCGCTGCGACACACGCGCATGCCGATGCCGCCGCCGCCCGCGGTACTTTTGAGCATCACCGGATAGCCGAGCTTTGTACCCGCCAAGAGCGCGGCGTCGAGGCTGTCGAGCAGTTCGGTGCCTTCGAGCAGTGGCACACCGTGCCGGCGCGCCAGGTCGCGGGCGGTGTGCTTGAGACCGAACACACGCAGTTGCTCTGGCGTCGGACCGATGAAGGCAATTCCGGCAGCCTCGCAAGCTTCAGCGAAGGCGGCGTTTTCCGAGAGAAAGCCGTAGCCGGGGTGGATCGCGGTCGCGCCGCTGCTTCTAGCAACCGCCAGGAGCTTATCCACCGCCAGGTAAGTACCGGCCGCCGCGCCTTCGCCCAGGCAGTGGGCTTCATCGGCCTGGAGGATATGCAAGCTGGCGGCGTCGGCCTGGGAATACACCGCCACGCCCTTGACCTTCAGTTCACGCAAGGTCCGCAGGATGCGGCAGGCGATAGCGCCACGGTTGGCGATCAGGATTTTTTCGAACATGGCATTACCCCTCAGGCATGCGTGCTGCCTGAACTGGGATGCGGGCCGTCCCGCAGTTTTCGATGGCCGCCGGGGTCGTCCCCGTGAGCGAAATAATCAATCAACAAACACCGCTGAACCCTGTGAGAGCGGGCTTGCTCGCGAAATCGGTGTGTCAGTCAACATCAATGTCACTGTCGTACCGCTTTCGCGAGCAAGCCCGCTCCCACATGAGGTTGTGGGTGTTAGTGCTATTTGATGCACTGCCCCGACCGGCTCTGGCACAACGCGAACAGCCAGCGGCGAAGGCGGGTGAGTTTCAGTTCCATATCAAAAGCTCCGCTGGCGTGGGGTTGTAGGCGTTGCACGGGTTGTTCAATTGCGGGCAGTTGGAGATCAGGACGATCACGTCCATCTCGGCCCGCAGGTCGACATATTTGCCCGGCGCCGAGATACCGTCTTCGAAGGTCAGGCCGCCATCGGCGGTGACCGGCACGTTCATGAAGAAGTTGATGTTCGGCCCGATGTCGCCCTTGCCCAGCCGACCGTCGTGGGCGCAGGCCCGCAGGTAGTTGTCGCGGCAGCTGTGCATGTAGCGTTTTTCCAGGGCATAGCGCACGGTGTTGCTTTCCTGGGCGCAGGCGCCGCCGAGGGTGTCGTGGCGCCCGCACGTGTCTTCGACGATGGTCAGCATCGGTTGGCCGAGGTTGGAATACAGCACGCTGCCGGTGCTCAGGTAAACGCAGTTCTGCCGGCGCAGGGTGCGCTGCACGTCGTAGCGTTCCTTGGGGTTGGCCAGGCTGTAGAACAGCGTATCGACCGCCTGGTTGCCTTCCAGGTCGAGGATGCGCAGGGTCTGGCCCTTCTTGACCTCCACCAGCCAGGGTTCCCCGGCGGGGATGGTGGCGCGATAGATGGCGGCGTCAGGCTGCTTTTGTACGGTGGCGATGGCGAGTGACATGGCGGCGATCCTCAGGCGAACAGGCGGTCGGTGTTGATGAAGCCGCGCTGGTTTTCCGGGCGCGAATGACGGCAGTGCTCGGCGACGCTGGCGTCGGCGTTCATCCAGCTGAGCTTGAGCGGTTGTGGCGCGTATTGCGGGTTCGGGTCCATCGGGTGTTGCAACGCGGTCAGTACCACCAGGGTGTCCATCGGGGCGTACAGCTCGATGTAATCACCGGCCTTGGAATGGCCTTCGACGAAGTGAAAGCGGCCGGCCTCATCGACGTTGACCCGGCTGAACAGGTTGAGAGTCATCAGCAGGTCGGACAGGCCCAACCCCCATTTGCCCAGCTCCACCAGCAGGTTGTCGGTGCCGTTGCGAAAGAACCCGTTGCGCAGTTCCTGATAGCGGCCCTGACCGTATTTTTCAGCGACTTCCTCGGCACAGAGCACGCCGCCCAGGCTATCGCTCCAGCCGCAGGTGTCGGCGGTGATGGCCGCCAGCACCCGGCCCATGTCGGAGTAGAGGCAATGGCCGGCGGTGAGCTTGGCGGTGTGTTGGCATTTGAGGCTGTCGGGCAGGTTCAGGCGTTCGGTTTTTTCGTTGGCATTGAGCAGTGTCAGGCTCACGTTGGCCCCGCCGCGCAGATCGGTCAGGCGCAGCAGTTGGCCGCGCTTGAGCACGAAGGAACGGTGGCCGCCGCCGGGCAGCAGTTCTTCGGCGAAAGGTGTAAACAATTGGGTCGAATCGGTCATGGCAAAAACTCCTTTCAAGCGATACGCAACGTGCCGGCCAGTTCGGCGGGCAGGGCGTCGACGGCGGCACGGGCGGTGCGGCGGTCGCTGTTCAATGGAATGTCGTAGGTAATACGTGCGCCGTAGGCGCCGGGGGCGTGCGGGTCGACACGGACCTTGTCGAACACCAGCAGGCGCGTGCCGAGGCTGAAACCTTCGCTCAGGTCGTGGGTGACCATGAACACCGTCAGCCGGGTTTCGCGCCACAGCTCCAGCAACAGGCTGTGCATGTCTTTGCGAATGCCCGGGTCGAGGGCGCCGAAGGGCTCGTCCAGCAGCAGGACACGCGGCTTCATGATCAGTGCCTGGGCGATCGCCAGTCGCTGTTGCATGCCCCCGGACAGTTGCGCCGGGTATTTATCCAGCGCATGGCCCAGGCCGACCTTGTCCAGCAGTTGCGCGGCGTCTTCGCGGGCCTGGCGCTTGGCGCTGCCGAACAGGCGGCCCAGCAGCGGCGAGCGCGGCAACTCCAGGCCCAGGGTCACGTTGTCCAGCACGCTCAGGTGCGGGAACACCGAATAACGCTGGAACACCACGCCCCGGCTGGCATCCGGTTCGCCGGCCAAGGGCTCGCCGTCCAGTAGAATCTGCCCGCGGCTGGCGCGTTCCTGGCCTAGCAGCAGACGCAGGAAGGTCGACTTGCCGCAACCCGAAGCGCCCACCAGGGTGCAGAACTCACCCTCGGCGACCTTCAGGTTCAAACGCTCCAGTACCACCTGATCGGCGTACTGTTGCCAGACATTGTTCACCGTAATGAAGCTCATGCCTTCGCCCCCTCGTACCAGGGGAACGCTTGCCGGGTCAGGCGCTTGAGGCCCCAGTCCATCAGCCAGGCGAGCAGGGTGATCCACACCACGTACGGCAGGATCACGTCCATCGCCAGGTAACGACGCACCAGGAAAATCCGATAGCCCAGTCCATCCGTGGAGGCAATGGCTTCGGCGGCGATCAGAAACAGCCAGGCCGAACCCAGCATCAGCCGCAGGGAAATCAACAGGCGCGGCAGCAGTTGCGGCAGCACCACCCGCAGCATCAGCGTCCAGGTCGACGCGCCGAGGGTCTGGGCCTTGATCAGCAGCTCGGATGGAATTTCCCGGGCGCGTTGTTCCAGGTCGCGGGCCAGGCACGGTGTGATACCAATCACGATCAGCATCACTTTCGACAGTTCCCCCAGGCCGAAGACGATGAACAGGATCGGCAGGATGGCCAGCGGCGGCACCATCGACAGCACCGTGAGCAACGGCGATAACGGTGCGCCAAACAGTGGCAGCGTCCCGGCAGCCATGCCCAGGCATAACCCGGCCAGGGCGCTGATGCCCAGGCCGATGGCCAACCGGCGCAGGCTCGACGCGGTGTCTTGCCAGAGCAGGTATTCGCCACTGCGGGCATCTGGTGTGAAGGCCAGGCGTTCGACCGCATCGGCCATTTGCACGGCACTGGGCAGCAGCTTGTCGTTGGGGTTGTCCGTCAACCGTTCGGCCGAGCCCATGAAGTAGGCGAACAACACCAGCGCGAATGGCAGGATCACCAGCAACAAGCGGCTGGGACGATCCGGGTAGCGGTTGATCAGGCGCATGCCAGGTCCTCCGGTTTACAGCTTGGCGTCGGCGGCCAGCTGTACGTAGGTCGGGTCGAAGCGCAGCTTGAGGTTGGCCTTATCGCCGCGGGTCACGCCATTGGCGAACGTCATGCCAACCGCGTCGGTGCTCTTGGCGCCTTCGCCCAACAAGCCGTGCTGGAACGAGAACTTGGCCACTTTGCCCATGGTGGCGGGCAGTTGCTCGCTGGTGGCGAAGCTCAGGGCTTCCTTGGGCGTGGCGAACAGCTTGGTGGTGTCCAGTTGCGCCTGGAAGCCGGCCAGGTCAGTGCCCGAGGCCTTGGCCATGTGCTCCAGCGCTGCCTTGCTGCCGGCGTTTTTCGCGTTCATCAGGGCGACCACTTCAAACCAGGCGCCGGTCAACGCTTTGCCCAGGGCTGGGTTGTCCTGGAGGGTCTGGGTGTTGACCACCATCATGTCCATGATTTCGCCGGGAACCTGACTGGAATTGAACACTTCGCTCACGCCTGGCTGGGCTTTGATGTCCGAGAGCATCGGGTTCCAGGTGGTGACGGCCTTGACCTGGTCGGTGTTGAAGGCGGCGGAGATATCGGCGTCGGAGGTGTTGACGACTTTCAGGTCTTTCTCGGCGAGGCCAACGGAATCCAGGGCGCGGGCCAGTAGGTAATGGGACACCGACAGTTCCACCAGATTGACGTCCATGCCCTTGAGGTCGGCGACTTTCTTGCCTTCGCCCTTGAGGACGATGCCGTCGTTGCCGTTGGAGAAATCACTGACGATCAGCGCCGTGCTGTCCACGCCACCGGCCGCGGGAATGGTCAGGGCGTCCATATTGGTCATGGTGCAGCCGTCGAACTGACCGGCGGTGTACTGGTTGATGGATTCGACGTAATCGTTGAGCTGCACGACATCGATCTTGATGCCGTATTTTTTTGCCCATTTATCGACGATGCCTTGGCTACCGGCGTATTCCCAGGGCATCCAGCCGGCGTAAATAGTCCAGCAGACGCTGAAGTGGTCTTTCTGGGCGGCGATGGACGAGAAGCTCGCGAGGGCCGAAAGGGCGGCGAGGAGCAGGGCGGACAGACGAAGCTTGAGCATGGTGGTTCTCCAGTTGATCAAGGGCGGACAGGAGCAACGCGGCACCGCGAACGGTGGCTTGTCTCCCGGGCTTTTGTCCCGCCGTGTAACCTCAACTGGAGGTCGCCAACTCTCGGACCAGCCACTCGCCAGAAGCGAGCCGGAACCCTAGTCAGCCATTGCAAATTGTGGTGCCGCGAACCTGTGATGACTCCTGCACGGAATTATTAAAGCGAGAGCCGTGCCAATTCGGGCAAAGGCCCGGACTAGAGAGAGCGGGTGTTGAGAAGGGATGCTTGAGGGCGGATTTGTGCGTGCTTGTGGTGCCGTCGCGCACCGGAAGAGGGCGACGAGCGACATGTTTCCAGTTGTTGCCACATCGCACCAGATTCCGATTTTGCTGTCTGAATATGCGTCAGTCACACAACGTTGACTGCCGCCCATCAGCGTCGCTGATGTGGCCCATCCGCGGTCCAGGAGGCCGCCATGTATCGACGACTGCTGCTCATTGCGTTTCTCGGTTTGACTCTTTCGGCCTGCGTGCCTTACTACGACGGAGACTCGAGCTATTACCGTTCCGAGGTCTATACCTCACCAGCGCCGGTCTATTACGGCGGTGGGAGCTACTACTCGGCGCCGCGCTACTATTCGGCACCAAGGTATTACCAACCGGCGCCACGCTACTATTCGGCACCGCGCTACTATCAACCCGGCCCTCGCTACTATTCACCGCCGCGGGCGGCCTATCGGTCTTATCCGAGTCGGGGCGGCTGGGACGGCCGTGACCGGGGTGGTTGGGATGATAATCGGCGTGGCGGGCGTGATCATCGAGGACGGGGCGACCACGATGGACGGGGCAGCCATCGCTGATCTCCAGATAATTGAAAGCGGCGCATCGAGCGCCGCTTTTTTTTTGCCGGCAACAAAACCTGTGGGAGCGAGCCTGCTCGCGAAAGCGTCGGGTCAGTGACATTAAAGTTGGCTGATACGCCGCTATCGCGAGCAGGCTCGCTCCCACCCGGTTTCGCTCGGGACTTCTACTCATTGGCCAGATCCGCCAGCGGATGCCGCCCCTCCCAGGCTTTGTGGAAATGCGCCTCCACCGCCGCTTCAGGCACATGGTTGATGTCCGGCCAGTGCCAGTGGGGTTTCTGGTCCTTGTCGATCAACCGGGCCCGCACGCCTTCGCTGAATTCAGGATGTCGGCAGCAATTGAGACTCAGTGTGTATTCCATGCGAAACACGCTGGCCAAGGACAAGTGCCGGGCTCGGGCGATCTGCTCCCAGACCAGATGAGCGGTCAGCGGTGAGCCTTCGGTCATGGTCCTGGCGGCCCGGGCGATCAGCGGATCCGGATGATCCACCAGCAGGCTGAGGGCCTTCCAGGCGCAGCGCACGTCGCTGACATCCAGCCATTCGTCGATTTGCTGTCGACGTGGCAACCATTGGGCTTCGGGTAACCGATCGAGGGCTTCGCGCTGCAAGGCCTTGAGCAGGCTGTTGAGTTGCATATCGGTCTGTTCCTGCCAGTTGAGCTGCAGCAGGCCTTCGATCAGGTCGTCCTGTTGTTCATCCAGCAAAAAACGGTCGGCCAGGTCCAGGTCGATGGCATCCCGGGCGTTCATGTGGGCGCCGGTCAGGCCGAGAAACAGCCCGAGCTTGCCTGGCAGGCGCGACAGGAACCAACTGGCGCCGACATCCGGGTACAGGCCGATGCTGATCTCCGGCATCGCCAGGCGACTGCTCGGTGTGACGATCCGGGTGCTTGCGCCCTGCAACAGGCCCATGCCGCCGCCGAGCACATAGCCGTGGCCCCAGCACACCAAGGGCTTGGGGTAGGTGTGCAAGTTGAAGTCCAGGCGATATTCCGCCGCGAAGAATTGCGCCGCCAACGGCGGCACTTCACCGGGATGGGCGCGGCAAGCCTCCACCAGGCTGCGTACTTCGCCGCCGGCGCAGAAGGCCTTGGCGCCGTTGCCACGCAGTAATACACAAACGATTTGCGGTTCCCGGGCCCAGGCATCGAGACGATCGCGCAGCGCGTTGATCATCGGCAAGGACAGGGCGTTCAAGGATTTTTCGGCATCCAGGGTCGCGATGCCAATACGGGCCCCCGTGATGCCCGTGAGTTCTTCGAAGTGCAGATTCATCGTGACCTCGATCAGAAATTGAATGTTCAGTATGAACGCTGTGTGGGAAAGTGCCGGTTCTGCGTCAGATCAATTGACAAGCCATGTAGGCTTTCCTAGGGTGCGCCCATTGTTTTTACTGGGTGCAATCATGACTGCTGACGACCGTATCAAACTCGAACCGAGCTGGAAGCAGGCGCTGCGTGCCGAGTTCGACCAGCCCTACATGGCAGAGTTGCGCGAATTCCTGCGTCAGGAGTACGCCGCTGGCAAAGAGATCTACCCACCGGCCTCGTTGATTTTCAATGCCCTCAATTCCACGCCACTGGACAAGGTCAAGGTTGTGATCCTCGGGCAAGACCCGTACCACGGCCCGGGCCAGGCCCATGGCCTGTGCTTTTCGGTGCAGCCGGGCGTCCCTGCGCCGCCGTCGCTGGTGAATATCTTCAAGGAATTGAAGCGCGACTTGAACATCGACATCCCCAACCACGGCTACCTGCAAAGCTGGGCCGACCAGGGCGTGTTGCTGCTCAATACCACCATGACCGTGGAACGCGCCAATGCCAACGCCCATGCGGGCAAGGGCTGGCAGCATTTTACCGACCGGGTCATCGAAGTGGTCAGCGCGCATCAGCCGCATCTGGTGTTCCTGCTATGGGGCGCTCATGCCCAGAGCAAGCAGAAACTGATCGATGCCACCAAGCACCTGGTGCTGACCTCGGTCCATCCGTCGCCGCTGTCGGCTTATCGTGGCTTCCTGGGATGCGGGCATTTCAGCCGGACCAACAAGTTTCTCGAACAACACGGCGAGGCGCCGATCGATTGGCGATTGCCGCCAGTTTAAGTGTTCGACAGTGCGGGCCTCATCGCGAGCAGGCTCGCTCCCACAGAGGATGTGCGGCGCTGGCACAGATCAATGTGGGAGCGAGCCTGCTCGCGAAAAGGGCGACACGAATGATCAGTCGGGACCCGATCGTCGCATCCAATACCTGAACAACGGCTCCGCCAGAAACAATACGAACAGCAGCCGCATCACCTGCAATGCCGTCACCAACGGCACCGACAATTGCAGCGTCTCTGCCGTCAGGCTCATTTCCGCGATGCCGCCGGGCATCATGCCGAGGGTCAGTGAGCGCAGGTCCAGGCGGGTCAGGGTGCTCAGGCCCAGTGCCGCGAGGGTGGCGATCAGCATCGTCAACACGGTGCCGATCAGGGTACGCCCCATGAACGACGGAGCTCGTCGAAAGAACTGCCGGTTGAAATGACAACCCAGACCGCTGCCGATCAGCCACTGGCCAATCTGGCTGCCGCCATGGGGCAAGCCGATGTGCAGGTCCCAACCGATACTGACCGCCGCACTTACCAACAGCGGTCCGAACAGCCACGGGTTGGGTTGACGCAGGCGTTCCCAGATCCAGGCGAGCAGGGCGCCCGCCGGGAACAACAGCACCAGCCACAGCCAATCCACGGTGGTGGCGTGCTGCACCGGTGCGCCTTCACCCAACAGGTATTTGAAGGCAGCAGGCACGCACAGCACCACCACCAGGACTCGCAAGCTCTGGCCCGCGGCGACGCGGCTCAGGTCTGCGCCATTGCGCGAGCCAAGGTTGACCATTTCGCCGGAGCCGCCCGGCATGCTGGAGAAAAAAGCGGTGGCGCGGTCCTCGCCGGTGCGGCGCATCAGCCACACACTCACCACGCTGGACACGCTGGTGATCAGCGCGCCGAAAAAGATCAGGCCGAAGTGGCCCAGGACCTGCTCCATCACCAGCGGGGTGAAGTGAAGGCCAATACCGATGCCCACGACCCATTGGCCGCATTTACGGCCGCCGGGGATTTCCTTCAATTGCCACGGCGTCAGGCAACGCACCAGGATGATCGCCAGCAACGAGCCGACCATCCAGGGCAAAGGCCAGCCGATCAGGCTGGCCAGATAACCGCCGGCCAGACCGACCAGCGGTGTTCCCCACCATTGTCTGAAGGTTGTTTCAGACATTGGCCACTGCACGTCGTTGGGCGGCGCGGCGACGCCAGATCCGCAGCAGTGGCATGAACAGCATGATCGCCGTCAGGATCCAGCAGCCGAAGGTGATCGGACTCGACCAGAGGATTTCCAATGCACCGTTGGAAATTGACAGCGCGCGCCGCAGGTTCTGTTCCATCAGACCGCCAAGGATGAACCCCAGCAGGACCGGCGACAGTGGGAAGTCCAGCTTGCGCAGGATGTAGCCGAAGATGCCGATACCAGTCATCAGGAACAGGTCGAACGTGGTGGCGTGCACCGCGTAGACACCGATGCCGGTGATGATGGCGATGACCGGCACCAGTGCCCAGTTCGGCACCGCCAGGATACGGGTGAACACGCGGATCATCGGGATGTTGAGGATCACCAGCATGATGTTGGCCACGAACAACGATGCGATCAGGCCCCAGACGATGTCCGGTTGTTGTTGGAACAGCAGCGGGCCGGGGGTGATGTTGTACAGCGACAGCGCGCCGATCATGACCGCCGTGGTGCCCGAACCGGGAACGCCTAGGGTCAGCATCGGTACCAGCGCGCCGCAGGCCGCGCCACCGATGGCGGTTTCCGGCGCGGCGAGGCCACGCTTGTCGCCCTGGCCGAAGGTACCGCTGGCACCGGCGATGCGCTTTTCGGTCATGTAGGCCACGGCACTGGCCAGGGTCGCGCCGGCACCCGGCAGCACACCCATGATGAAACCAAGCACGCCGCATCGCAGGTTCACGACGAACACCGAGGCGGCTTCCTTGAAGTTGAACATCATCCGTCCGGTGGCTTGCACCGCTTCCTGGCCGCGATGGGTTTTTTCCAGCATCAACAGGATTTCGCTGACGGAGAACAGACCCAGTACCAGCACGACGAACTGGATGCCGTCGGCCAGGTGGACGCTGTCACCGGTGAAGCGGTACACGCCGCTGTTGGCATCGATCCCGACAGAAGACAGGAACAGACCGATCAACGCCGCGATAAACGTCTTGAGCGGGCGGTCGCCGGCCATGCCGCCGAGGCAGACGATGGCGAACACCATCAGGACGAAATATTCCGCCGGTCCGAAGGCAATCGCCCATTTGGCCAGCAGCGGAGCGAACAGCACCATGCCACAGGTGGCGATGAACGCACCGATGAACGAACTCCACGCCGACAGCGACAACGCCACGCCAGCCAGGCCCTGGCGGGCCATCGGGTAGCCGTCGAGGGTGGTCATCACAGTGGAAGCTTCCCCCGGGATGTTGAGCAGGATCGAGCTGATGCGCCCGCCGTATTCGCAACCCAGGTACACCGCTGCCAGCAGGATCAACGCCGATTCCGGCGGCAAGCCCAGGGCAAACGCAATCGGGATCAGCAGGGCCACGCCGTTGATCGGCCCCAGGCCGGGCAGCAGGCCGACCACGGTGCCGATCAGGGTGCCGGTCAGCGCTGTGACGAGGTTATAAGGCGTCAGTGCGACACCGAAACCCTGGCCGAGATAATTCAGGGTATCCATATCAATTCTCCAGGACGTCGAGCAGGCCCAGGGGCAGCGGCACGTCCATCAGCTTGTCGAACAACAGATAAAGACCGATGGCCATCAGGCTGATGATCACCACGCTCGGCACCCAGCGGCCGCCATACAGGCGAGCCATCGGCACCCCGATCAGGATGCTGGAGAGGATGAAGCCCAAGGGCTCGAAGGTTCCGGCGAATACCAGTAGCAGCACCACGCAGATGCCGATCTTTTGCAGGGTTTCACGGTCCAGTTGCGGTTCGTCTTCGCTGTGCACGATGGGAACAGGGCGGAACACCATGTACAGCAGTGCCAGGCCCATCAGTCCCAGCATCAGCAAGGGAAAGGCACGGGGGCCCACTGGTTCGTAGGAAAAAGCGGCCTGGTACGGCCAAGCCATCAGCGCGAGGCCAATACAGACCAGCAACAGCACCGCGGCAAAAATACGTTGGAGGGTGAGCATGACTAACTCCTGGGCAGCGCCGGGGGAACCGACGCCACCGCGAGAACAGAGACGGTTACTGGATCAGGCCGAACTCTTTGGCCAGCACCTTGTAATCGGCCACTTGCTTCTTCACGTAGGTGTCCAGTTCCGGGCCAGTCATGGCGAACGGGAACAGTTCGCGCTGGTCACGCAGCTTGGCAAACTCTTCGGAAGCCAGCAGCTTGTCGAACGCGTCTTTCCACCAGGCGTAGTCTTCATCACTCACCTTCGGCCCGAGGTAGAAGCCGCGCACCACCGGCCACAGGATGTCGTAGCCTTGCTCGCGAGCGGTGGGGATGTCCTTCATTTCCGGCTCGTCCAGGCGCTTCTCAGCGAACACGGCCAGCAGGCGCATGTCACCGCTCAGGATGTGGGGCATGGAGTCGGAAATGTCGGTGCTGCCCACCTGGATGTGACCGCCCAGCAGGGCAGTGGCGATCTCACCGCCGCCTTCGAGTGCCACGTAGCGCAATTTGCGTGGATCAATACCCGCAGCCTTGGCGATCAGTGCGGTTTGCATCCAGTCCTGGCTGCCGACGGTACCGCCGGAACCGATGACGACGGATCCAGGATCCTTCTTCAGGGCCTGCACCAGATCATCGAGGTTCTTGTAGGGCGAATCGCTCTTCACCGCGATGGCGCCGTAGCTGGTGCCCACGGCTGCCAGCCAGCGCACATTGGTTTCGTCGAAACGACCGAACTTGCCTTGTGCCAGGTTCAGCAATGAACCACTGGACCACGCTACCAATGTGCCGGCGTCCGCCGGACGTTGTGCGACCACGGCGTTGTAGGCCACCGCGCCGACACCGCCGGGCATGTAGGTGACACGCATCGGTTTGGTCAACAGCTTCTGGTTCACCAGCGCGCTTTGCGCCAGTTTGCAGGTCAGGTCAAAACCACCGCCGGGCGCTGCGGGGGCGATGCACTCCGGGCGTTTCGGCTCGGCGAGCAATTGTCCGGTGAACATCAGGCATCCGACGGCCAGGGCTACTTTACGCAGTGATAGGTTCATTCTCGTCTCCACAGGAGTTGTTGTTGTGTATTGCAGTCGTTGCGCTGCCGAACCCTTTGGGTCGGGCAACAGGTCCAACGCAGGAACTTGAATCTATAGCTGACCCACCGGCACATGTCCGGGTATTCGCTGGCGGCACTGGCCACGGGGGGGCGGGTTGGGGCGGGAAAAGCGAGCAGGCATGGGCGCCTGGGGCTGCATGGACAGCATGGGGATACTCCGCTTTATTGTTCTTATGTGAAAACGCATCGGGGCGTTTCTCGTTCGCGATTGTGTTTGGCGATCGGCAGTCGAAACTGTCCGTGAGAGGACTCTAATAGCCCAACCTTTCGCTAACCTTTCAAAAGCTTTCAGGATGTTTTTAGGCTTCACAGCAGCGGATGCGGCTGTAAACTCCGCGCCAGTGAATGGTGCCGACTGTTCCTGAATTGAGGAAAAAACATGCGTGTTCTGCTCGTCGAAGACCATTTGCAGCTCGCCGAAAGCGTCGCCCAAGCGCTCAAGAGCACCGGTTTGACTGTGGATGTGTTGCACGACGGGGTGGCGGCCGACCTGGCGCTGAGCAGCGAGGAATACGCCGTGGCAGTGCTCGATGTCGGACTGCCGCGCATGGACGGCTTTGAAGTGCTGGCCCGTCTGCGAGCCCGAGGCAAGACCTTGCCGGTGTTGATGCTGACGGCTCGCAGCGACGTCAAGGACCGGGTGCATGGCCTCAACCTCGGTGCCGACGATTACCTGGCCAAGCCCTTCGAACTCACCGAGCTTGAGGCGCGGGTCAAGGCACTGTTGCGGCGCAGCGTACTGGGCGGCGAGCGCCAGCAGCGCTGTGGCGGGCTGATCTATGACCTGGACACCCGCCGCTTTACCCTCGACGACGAATTGTTGAGCCTGACGTCCCGCGAGCAAGCCGTATTGGAGGCCTTGATCGCGCGGCCGGGGCGGGTGATGAGCAAGGAGCAACTGGCTGCCCAGGTGTTCGGGCTGGACGAAGAAGCCAGTCCCGATGCGATTGAAATCTACGTTCACCGGCTGCGCAAGAAACTCGACGGGCATGCCGTGGCGATCGTGACGTTCAGGGGCTTGGGTTATCTGCTGGAAACCCGCGATGCATAAACCTGACAGCCTGCGCTGGCGACTGCTGCGCAACCTGGCGCTGTTGCTGGTGGTGTTGATGCTGGCCAGCGGCCTGAGCGCCTACTGGAACGGTCGTGAGGCCGCGGACACGGCCTATGACCGGACCTTGCTGGCCTCGGCCCGGACCATCGCCGCCGGTCTGTCGCAACGCGACGGCAGCCTCAGCGCGGATGTGCCCTACGTGGCCCTGGACACCTTCGCCTACGACAGCGCCGGGCGCATTTACTACCAGGTCAACGACATCAACAAGAAACTGATCTCCGGTTACGAGAACCTCCCCGGCCCGCCACCCGGCACGCCGCGCACGGACGATTATCCGGCCCTGGCTCGCTTCTACAACGCCCGCTATCAGGGCCAGGACGTGCGCGTGGTGAGCCTGCTCAAGGCCGTGAGCGAGCCGAACATGAACGGCATGGCGGAAATCCGTGTGGCGGAAACCGAAGAGGCACGTGTCAGCATGGCCCGGGGCCTGATGGCCGACACGCTGTTGCGCCTTGGCATGCTGGCCGTGGGCGCCCTGTTGTTGGTGTGGTTCGCGGTCAGCGCGGCATTGCGCCCATTGGAGCGCTTGCGTACGGCGGTGGAGGAACGCCAATCGGACGATCTGCGGCCGTTGCCACTGGTGGAGGTGCAGCACGAGTTATGGCCTCTGGTGCGGGCCCTCAACCACTTTACCGAGCGTTTGCGCGGGCAGTTCGAACGCCAGGCGCAATTCATCGCTGACGCCGCCCATGAATTGCGCACGCCCCTGGCTGCGCTCAAGGCGCGGCTTGAACTGGGATTGCGCGCCAGTGAACCGGCAACCTGGCGGGAAACCCTGGAAACCGCGGCCCAGGGCACTGATCGGCTGACGCATCTGGCCAACCAGCTGCTGTCCATGGCGCGGGTGGAAAACGGTGCGCGGGCCATCGCCGAAGGGGGCGCGCAGTTGCTGGATCTCAGCCAGTTGGCCCGTGAGCTGGGCATGGCCATGGCGCCGCTGGCTCATGCGCGGGGTGTGGCATTGGCCCTGGAAGCCGACGAGCCGGTGTGGCTGCGCGGTGAACCGACCTTGTTGAACGAGCTGTTGAGCAATCTGGTGGACAATGCCCTGGCCCATACACCTTCGGGCGGTAACGTGATTCTGCGGGTCGCCGCGCCGGCGGTGCTGGAGGTCGAGGACGATGGTCCCGGCATTCCATTGCACGAGCGCGACCGTGTCTTCGAGCGCTTCTACCGACGCAACCAGCAGGTCGCCGGCTCTGGCCTTGGGCTGGCCATCGTCGGAGAAATCTGCCGCGCCCACCTGGCCCAGATCAGCCTGCATGACGGGCAAGAGGGTGGGTTGAAGGTGCGGGTGAGTTTTATCCCAGGCTCAGACTGATCCTGAAGCTAACCCGGTTGTGGCGAGGGGATTTATCTGTGGCGAGGGGATTCATCCCCGCTGGGCTGCGAAGCGGCCCCCTACGTTGTATCAGACAGAACGCGGAGGGCCGCTTCGCCAACGGGGCGGTGCGAAGTTTCGCTAAATCCCCTCGCCACAGGTGAGCAGCCTGGTCTAGTAAAACATCGATCGCGCTTCTTCGAGATGAGCGCATCGTTCCTTGTCGTCCGGGTCGATACCCAGCTTCTGGAATGATGGCACCTTGAAGGCGTCAATCCTGCCGAGGGGATGATTAGTGTCCTTGTAGCAGTACAGCGCAGCGACCTGCACCAGGTCGACGTAGTCGAGTTGCCGGGATTCCCGGGCGAAATCCAGGTACAGGCCTGGGAGTTTCACCAGCCTCTCCGGAAACTCCCAGACGCTGAGCAGCTTGTCTCCCAGCACGGGGTGAATCGTTTCGATGACATGGTTGAGGCTGACCGGGTCTGACAGCAGTTCGTTATGGTCTTCGGCGTAGGTCAGGATCGGCAGTACGCCGATCTGGTGCACCAACCCTCCCAGCGCGGCCTGATCGGGCTTGAGCTGTGTATAAGTGCGGCACAACGCATAGCTGACTCCGGCGATCTCCAGGCTTCTACGCCAGACATCGCGCATCTTCTGCTCCACCACCTCGGAGCGGGCATGGAAGATCTGCTCCATGACCAGACCGATGGCCAGGTTGCTGCTGTAATTGACGCCCAGCCGGGTAATGGCCGTGTGCAGGTCGGTAACTTCCTGGGTGGCGCGCAGCAATGGGCTGTTGACCACTTTTATCAGGCGCGCCGAAAGTGCCGTGTCGCGACCGATCACCTTGCTCAGGTCACTGACGCTGATTTCCGGGTCCTCGGCGGCCCGGCGAATCTGCAGGGCCACTTCCGGCAATGTCGGCAGAACCAGGTCATCGTTATCGATGGCCTCTACCAAGTCCCGTTGGACCTTATCCGCCAAATCGCTCATTTCGATTCTCTAGGTATTGCGACAAATGCTGCGATCAGCGCTGGATTTCGCGGTCGCGATCCAGTTCGTAAGGCAGGTCCAGCAATTTCAGTATCGGGCCTTCCAGGCTACCGAGATGTACATTGCCCTCTTCTGCTGCTTCGGCCTGCAACACCGCCAGCAGTTCAATGTTTCGCTCGGCTTGCGCTGCGATCACCACCTCACCGATGGCGCTGCCGTGAGCGGGAGAGAACAATGCCGTGCCGGGTTCCGGCAGTTCGCTGGCATCCAGCTGCAGCCGATACAAGCGTCGCTTGAGCTTGCCCAGGTACTGCATGCGGGCAACGATTTCCTGGCCGGTGTAGCAGCCTTTCTTGAAACTCACGCCGCCGACGGCTTGCAGGTTGAGCATCTGCGGAATGAACAGCTCGCGGGTGGCAGGCATGACCTGGCCGATGCCTGCGCGGATCTGGCCCAGCAGCCACGGGTTCAGGTCCGTCTCGGCCAAGGTTGCGCGCAGACGGGTTTTGAGCATGTCGGCCTGTTCGGCAGGCGCCCACAGCTCGACTCGACCGGGGGACACGCGCAGGGCGATCAAGGACTCGTGGCGCGCCACGCTGTCGATGTCGGCCGGCAGCGCCAGGCCCAGTTGAGTCAGCGCCGTGTCGGCATTCTCCAGACCGAAGCGAACCCAGGCTGCACTTTCGTCGGTGAGCTTGGATTTGGAAAATACCGCGTATTTCTTCAGGTCCGCCAATTGCGGCTCGAGCAATTCGGTGGCCATTGCCATCAGCACACCGTCGCCTTCGAGCAGGATCCGAAAGCTCGATTGCATCCGGCCCTTCTGGGTGCAACGGGCACCGAGGCTGGCCCGGCTGTCGCTCAGGTAGTTGAGGTTGCAGGTCAATTGGCCCTGCAGGAATTTGCCGGCGTCCACGCCGCGGACCGCAAGAACGCCTTCGTGGGACAGGGTGCAGAAAAAAGCGGAATCAGCCATGAGTCATCGCAGGATAAAAAGTCTGGTGGACATCATAAGGGCGCGCCCTTGAAATGGGTAGTTCACAAAGGATCGGTGGCGACCGACCAAAGCTGTCTGTTTCACCGCGGCGGTGCCTGTATACTTGCGCTCTATTTGAGGAGCGCTCCATGGTCGAAGATGTAGAACTGAATCGCCTCTACTGGCACAGCCGCCGCGGCATGCTTGAGCTTGATGTCTTGCTGGTGCCATTCGTGAAAGAGGTCTACCCCCATCTTAATGAAGTGGACCGTGCCTGCTATGTCCGCCTGCTCGAATGTGAAGACCAGGACATGTTCGGCTGGTTCATGGAGCGCAGCGAATCCGAAGATCCGGAACTGCAACGCATGGTCCGGATGATCCTGGACCGTGTCCAGCCGAAGTAATCGCTTCGAATGCCGCTGGCAGGCCTCCGGGCAACTGCTGGCGGCCTATCTCCTGGCCCAGCTCTTCGCGCTGGGCTCGTTGTTCCTGATGGCTGTCCCTCCAGGGTTTGCAGGGCTTGGTGTTGTGCTGTGCCTGGTCCATGCTGCCTGGACGATACCGCGACACGTGTTGCTGACTCATCGCCAGGCATTCCGCGGCTTGCGTCGGGACGTTGATGGCTGGCAGCTCTGGAACAAGGCCGATGGCTGGCAGGCGGTGCAGTTGCGCCCCGACAGCCTGGCACTGCCATTGATCGTGATACTGCGCTTTCGCTTGAAGGGTGAGCGGCGGATCCGCTCGCTGTGCGTGCCCCGCGACGCGCTGGCAGCCGATCTTCATCGGCGCCTGCGGGTGCGGCTCAGGTTCAGTCGGCGTAGGTGGGCGGCACCAGGATAGTGTCCAATGCCTCGGGCAGCAGGTTCGGATAGTCGAGGGTGTAATGCAGCCCTCGGCTTTCCTTGCGTTCCATGGCCGAGCGAATCATCAGCTCGGCAACCTGGGCCAGGTTACGCAGTTCGATCAGGTCACGGCTGACCTTGTAGTTGCTGTAGAACTCGTCGATCTCGTCCAGCAGCAGGCGCACCCGATGCTGGGCCCGTTGCAGGCGCTTGTTGGTGCGCACGATACCCACGTAGTCCCACATGAACCGTCGCAGTTCATCCCAGTTGTGGGCAATGATCACGTCTTCGTCCGAGTCGGTAACCTGGCTGGCGTCCCAGGAGGGCAGGGCGGCGGGAATGGCAATCTGCGGCAACTGTTCGAGGATGTCCGCCGCGGCTGAACGGGCATAGACGAAACACTCCAGCAGCGAGTTGCTGGCCATGCGGTTGGCGCCATGAAGGCCTGTGAAGCTGGTTTCGCCAATGGCGTACAGGCCCGGTACGTCGGTGCGGCCCTGCTGGTCGACCATCACGCCGCCGCACGTGTAATGCGCCGCCGGCACCACCGGGATCGGCTGTTTGGTGATGTCGATGGAAAATTCCAGGCAGCGCTCGTAGACCGTCGGGAAATGGCTTTTGATGAACGCCTCGGGTTTATGGCTGATATCCAGGTAAACGCAGTCGATACCCAGGCGTTTCATTTCATGGTCGATGGCCCGGGCGACGATGTCCCGCGGTGCCAGCTCGGCGCGCGAGTCGAAGCGCTGCATGAAGCGCTCGCCATTGGGCAGCTTCAAGTGCGCGCCTTCGCCACGCAGGGCCTCGGTGACCAGGAAGCTCTTCGCCAGTGGGTGATAGAGGCAGGTGGGGTGGAACTGATTGAACTCCAGGTTCGCGACCCGGCAACCCGAGCGCCATGCCATGGCGATACCGTCGCCGCAGGCGCCGTCGGGATTGCTGGTATATAGATAGACCTTGGCTGCGCCACCGGACGCCAGGATCACGAAGCGTGCGCCATAGGTGTCGACTTCGCCGGTGCCCCGGTTGAGCACGTAGGCGCCGAGGCAGCGGTCGCCGGCCAGGCCCAGGCGCTTTTCGGTGATCAGGTCGACGGCGACTCGCTGCTCCAGCAGCTCGATATTCGGTCGCCGCTGTGCCTGGGCCAGCAGCGTCTTGAAAATCGCCGCACCGGTGGCATCGGCGGCATGGATGATGCGCCGATGGCTGTGGCCGCCCTCACGGGTCAGGTGGAATTCGAACCCGCCGTCTTCCGTGCCGGATTGCTCGTCGCGAGTAAAGGGCACGCCCTGGTCGATCAGCCACTGGATGGCCTCGCGGCTGTGCTCGACAGTGAAGCGCACCGCTTCAGGGTTGCACAGGCCGCCGCCGGCGTTAAGGGTGTCGTCGACATGGGACTCGATGGTGTCGGTGTCATCGAGCACGGCTGCAACGCCGCCCTGTGCCCAGAATGTCGAGCCATTGGCCAGGTCGCCTTTGCTCAGCACTGCGATGCGCAAGTGCTCCGGCAACGTCAGTGCAAGGCTCAATCCGGCGGCACCGCTGCCGATTACCAGAACATCGTGTTGAAACTGTTGGCTCATTCGATAGGTTTCCGCTCAAGGCGACCCGGGTCGGGGTTGGCGCGAGAGATCCGCTTCAGCGGAGTCAGGCAGCCACGCAGCCCACTAGTATATAGAGGGGTGGAACGGCACAATAGTCGGGCATTCATGGCAATGTGAAACCAACGTGACAGAAAAGCACCGCGTTTCGTCGGATCGGTTTTTTCGCCGATGGATGACAAAAGCGCCTTTTCGAGGACAAACGCGGTTGATCTCGTCACGGTTGACCAATGTCTGCCTTGAATGGCTATAAATGGCGGGAACTTTTGCCAAGCGCCTACGTTCAATAGACGGTTGTCTGCAAAAGGGAACAGCGTCGGGTTGGTGCAAGACTTCGATTGAGAGTCCTTGCCAGCAGGCCCGGTGACAGATTATTCGCGCAGCCGGGGAATCTCGTGCTGCGTTTTTCGTGCGTGCCGGGATCAGAGCACGCCGGAAACTTGCTTGGAAGGGGGAGAACTTTTGCGAAAAGCCCGAGTCTATGTTTGCAAGTCCGGTCAATTAGTCATGCAAGCCTCCTTCGAGCTTATCGAGGAGTGTTCATGCTAACCCAGGAAGAGGATCAGCAGCTGGTCGAACGTGTTCAGCGCGGCGACAAGCGAGCTTTCGATCTGCTAGTGCTGAAATACCAGCACAAAATTCTCGGGTTGATCGTGCGGTTTGTGCACGACACCCATGAAGCCCAGGATGTCGCTCAAGAAGCCTTCATCAAGGCCTATCGCGCACTTGGTAATTTTCGCGGGGACAGCGCGTTTTATACGTGGCTTTACCGCATCGCCATTAACACGGCGAAAAACTATCTGGTTTCACGCGGCCGCCGGCCGCCGGATAGCGATGTGAGTTCCGAAGATGCAGAGTTCTACGACGGCGATCATGGCCTCAAGGATCTCGAATCCCCGGAACGAGCATTGCTGCGGGATGAGATCGAGGGCACCGTCCATCGGACCATCCAGCAACTGCCTGAAGATTTGCGTACGGCGTTAACTTTACGTGAATTCGACGGTCTGAGTTACGAGGACATTGCGAGCGTGATGCAGTGTCCGGTAGGCACCGTGCGCTCCCGGATCTTCCGCGCCCGGGAGGCCATCGATAAAGCCCTGCAGCCGTTGTTGCAGGAAAACTAGAGACAGCGGCGACAGCCAAGAGAGGAACGCCATGAGTCGTGAAGCCCTGCAGGAATCGCTGTCCGCAGTGATGGATAACGAAGCGGACGAACTGGAATTGCGTCGGGTATTGAATGCCTTTGACGATGTTGAAACCCGTGAGACCTGGGCGCGTTACCAGATCGCCCGGGCTGTCATGCACAAGGACCTGCTGCTTCCGCGCCTGGACATCGCTGCGGCCGTTTCTGCTGCATTGGCTGACGAAGCCGTACCGGCAAAAGTATCCCGCAGCCCATGGCGCAACCTGGGTCGTCTGGCAGTGGCCGCTTCGGTGACCGTCGCCGTTCTGGCCGGTGTACGTCTGTATAACCAGGATGAGATCGCCGGTGTACAGATGGCGCAGCAGTCCAGCCAGCCAGGCCTGGTCGCTCCACAGGTCAAGGGCCCGGCGGTACTGGCCGGTTACAGCGAAAGCTCGGAAGCTGCTGGCCCCATGGTCAATGGTGTTCTGCAAGGTCAGCCAGGTTGGCATGATCAGCGTCTGCCCAACTACCTGCGTCAGCATGCCCAACAGGCTGCCCTGAAGGGAACTGAAAGCGCATTGCCTTACGCCCGTGCCGCCAGTCTGGAAAACCGTTAAGGATAACCCTTGCGCGCCATACCTCTATTCACGCTGCTGCTGGGTGGCTGGTGTGCTGGCCCAGCGTACGCCGATGAGGCTCAGGACTGGCTGAATCGTATGGGCCAGGCCGAGCAACAGCAAAGCTTTCAAGGCACCTTCGTCTACGAGCGCAACGGTAGTTTTTCTACCCATAACATCTGGCATCGCGCCCAGGATGGCAAAGTACGCGAGCGGTTGCTCCAGCAGGACGGCTCGGCACAGGAAGTCCTGCGCATTGATGGACATACTCAATGCGTCAGCGGTGCCCTGATCCCAGGGATTGGGAATACCGAGGGCACTGCCCGTGCGCTTGATCCGCAAAAACTCAAGAATTGGTACGACCTTGCCGTTATCGGCAAGTCGCGCGTGGCCGGGCGACCGACTGTTATCGTTTCCCTGACGCCCAAGGACCAGCATCGCTACGGCTTCGAGTTGCACCTGGACAAAGAGACCGGCTTGCCGCTCAAGTCCTTGCTGCTTAACGACAAGGGTCAGTTGCTCGAGCGCTTCCAGTTTACGCGACTGAATACTGCGGAGCCGGCGGACAGCGACCTGCAAGCCAGCGCCGAGTGCAAGGCAGTCGTCCAGGAAGTCGGTAAGGCTGCTGTGGCGAAGGCTACATGGCATTCTGATTGGCTTCCCCCCGGCTTCGAGTTGACCAACAGCGCTGTGCGCAAAGACCCGGAGACCAACGTTCAGGTCAGCAGCCTGATGTACGACGATGGTCTGGCCCGTTTCTCGGTATTCCTGGAACCGCTGAATGGCGCAAACGTCACCGACACGCGTACCCAGCTTGGCCCGACGGCGGCCGTCTCTCGTCGCCTCACGACGCCGCAGGGCGAAATGATGGTGACCGTGGTCGGCGAGATCCCTATCGGTACGGCGGAACGGATCGCGCTTTCGATGCGTTCCGATGCCACGGCGACTCAGTAACGTGCTGGCGCGGTGGTTCGGTCTTGATCGAAATGCCGAAACTTCCTGTCAGCATTTTCATTTGCAAAACTTCTGTTTTTTTTCTATTAGGTCAGAGCCGCTCGGCTCTGGCCTTGCCTGTTTTTCCGGGACGTTGATACCGGCGTGTCATTCCACCGGTATTTCTTGTTCCATATCGCTTAACCCTGCTCGTCGTAACGGGAGCCGTATGTCGATACCAAGCTTGAAAACCTATTTCTCCATCCTTGCCACCGTGCTGGTGCTCGGCCAGGCCGTTCCGGCCGTGGCGGACAGCTTGCCTGACTTTACTCAGCTGGTCGAAAACGCCTCGCCTGCGGTGGTGAACATCAGTACCACCCAGAAGCTGCCGGATCGCCGTGTCTCGGACCAGCAGATGCCCGATCTCGAAGGGTTACCCCCGATGTTGCGCGAGTTCCTGGAGCGCGGAATGCCGCAGCAGCCGCGTTCGCCAGGCGGTGGCCGTCAGCGTGAAGCGCAGTCCCTGGGCTCGGGTTTCATTATCTCGCCCGATGGCTACATCCTGACCAATAACCATGTGATCGCCGATGCCGACGAAATCCTGGTGCGCCTGGCCGATCGCAGTGAGCTCAAGGCCAAGCTGATCGGTACCGACCCGCGTTCCGACGTGGCGCTGCTGAAAATCGACGGCAAGGACCTGCCGGTCCTCAAGCTCGGCAAGTCCCAGGACCTCAAGGCCGGTCAGTGGGTCGTGGCCATTGGCTCGCCGTTCGGCTTCGACCACACCGTGACCCAGGGCATCGTCAGTGCGATCGGTCGCAGCCTGCCGAACGAAAACTACGTTCCGTTCATCCAGACCGACGTGCCGATCAACCCGGGCAACTCCGGTGGTCCGTTGTTCAATCTGTCCGGCGAAGTGGTGGGCATCAACTCCCAGATCTACACCCGTTCGGGCGGTTTCATGGGCGTGTCCTTCGCGATTCCAATCGATGTGGCCATGGACGTATCGAACCAGTTGAAAAGCGAAGGCAAGGTCAGTCGCGGCTGGTTGGGCGTGGTCATCCAAGAGGTGAACAAGGATCTGGCCGAGTCGTTCGGGCTGGAAAAACCAGCCGGTGCGCTGGTGGCGCAGATCCAGGAAGGTGGTCCGGCTGCCAAGGGTGGCCTGCAGGTTGGTGATGTGATCCTGAAGCTCAATGATCAGCCGATCATCATGTCCGCGGACCTGCCGCACCTGGTGGGTGCGCTCAAGGCCGGTGCCAAGGCCAACCTGGAAGTGATTCGCGAGGGCAAGCGCAAGAACGTCGAGCTGACGGTCGGTGCCATTCCTGAAGAGGGCGCGGAGCTGGAATCGCAACCCAAGTCCGGCGTCGAGCGCAGCAGCAATCGCCTGGGTGTGGCGGTGGTCGAGCTGACGGCCGAGCAGAAGAAAGCCCTGGAATTGCAGGGTGGGGTGGTGATCAAGGAAGTGCAGGACGGTCCTGCCGCCCTCATCGGCCTGCAACCCGGTGACATCATCACGCACCTGAACAACCAGGCGATTGGTTCCACCAAGGAGTTCACCGAGATCGCCAAGGCCTTGCCGAAGAATCGCTCGGTCTCTATGCGGGTTCTGCGCCAAGGGCGTGCGAGCTTCATCACCTTCAAGCTGGCCGAATGATCGGTTAGCGGCTCAATGAAAAACCGCCTCGAGAGAGGCGGTTTTTTTGTGCCCGGTGAATGGGCACCCATTGGCGAATATGTGGCCCCTGTGGGAGCGAGCCTACTCGCGAAGGGGCTGGCACATCCAACAACATTGCAAGCTGACCCACCGCTTTCGCGAGCAGGCTCGCTCCCACAGGAGGACAGTGCCTGGCCGTGGATACCGGTCTTCTTAACCCATCATGTCCTTGACCATGCGCTCCTGTTCCATGAGCTCCCGTTGGCGCGCATCGATGCGTGACGACAGCGGGAAGTTGGTGCCGGCGCGCCGCTTGGCGAAGTCCAGTTGCTGGATGGCCTGGCGGTAGTCGCCCACCAGGGCGAAGTACTCGGCGCGGGCCTGGTGCAAACCGATGATGTTCCCCGACAGGCCGCGGGTCTCGGCCACCATGTACCAGACATCCGGATCGTCCGGACGGGTCTTGAGCAGGTTTTCCAAAGCCTTCTCGGCGTCGGCGGGGCGGTTCTGCTTGAGTAGCAGGTCGACCCGCACCTGATTGAGTGGGTAGTTGCCCGGGTATTGGGTCAGCATCCGGTCAACGCGAGATTGAGCGTCGGCCAGCTTGTTGCTGGTGATGTCCAGATCGACCTGGGCCAGGTTGTAGATGATTTCGTTGGGTGACTTGGCCAGCAGTGGCGCGAGGTTCTCCCGGGCTTCGTTCAACTGGCCGCCCTTGATCTGCGCAATCGCCAGGCCATAGCGGGCCACGTCATTCTTGGGGTTTTCATCCAGTTGCGCTCGGAAACGCTTGGCGCCCAAGCCAGGGGTTTCCTCATAGATCAACTGGACGCGTGCGCGGATCAGTTGATAGCGCATGCTGTCTTCCGTGCCGCCCGGCTTGGCCTGTTCGGCACGGTTGCGGGTGTCGGCGATCCGCGACTCGGTGACCGGGTGAGTCAGCAAGAATTCAGGAGGTCTCGCGTCGAAGCGGTACTGGCGCATCAGGCGTTCGAACATGGTCGGCATGGAGCGTGGATCGTAGCCGGCCTTTTCCAGGTTCTGGATACCGATGCGGTCGGCTTCCTGCTCATTCTGGCGCGAGAAACGCCGTTGTTCCTGGATGGCGGCCGCCTGGGTCCCGGCAATGGCTGCGATCCCCGCATCGCCACCGCCGGCAGCGGCGATCACGATACCGGTCAGCAGCGCGGCCATCATCGGAACCTGCATGCGCTGTTGGGCTTCGACGCCACGGGCGAAGTGGCGTTGTGACAGGTGAGCCAGTTCGTGGGCCATCACCGAGGCGTATTCGCCTTCGGTCTGGGCGTTGAGAAACAGGCCGCCGTTGACCCCGACGATCCCGCCGGGTGCGGCGAAGGCGTTGAGCTGCGGGCTGTTGATCAAAATGAATTCCAGGCGGCGGTCGTTGACCTGGCTGGTTTCCACCAGCTTGTACACGCTGGTCTCGACGTAATCCTTGAGCTGTGGATCGTTGAGTTGTGCGACCTGGCTGCGCAACAGGGCGAGCCAGGCGCGACCCAACTGGTGTTCCTGCTCCGGCGAGACAACGGCAGAACTGGCATCGCCAAGTGACGGCAGGTCGTCGGCGAAGCCTGGTGAGGCGAGCAGGCAAGCGAGCGTCAGCAGGGTGGGGCGCAGAAATGTCATGCACGGGGCCTTAGTCGACAAAGACCCTACTGTAGCCGGACACCGGGCCCGGGACCAGATATTCTAGACGGCTCTACGACCTGCTGCGGAGTGAACCCATGACCGATGCTGTAGCCCACGATGCCGAACTGGATGCCAGCGGCCTGAATTGTCCGTTGCCATTGCTCAAGGCCAAGCTGGAGCTCAACCGCCTGGCCAGTGGCGCCGTGCTCAAGGTCATCGCCACGGACGCGGGCTCCCAGCGTGATTTCCGCACCTTCGCCCGGCTGGCCGGTCATACGCTGCTGCATGAAGAAGACGATGACGGTGTCTACCGTTACTGGCTGAAGAAAGCCTGAATAATCGATGGCGTTGCTTAAGGAATTTTAATGTTCAAAGTGTTACGCGACTGGATTCAGCGCTACTTCTCCGACGAAGAGGCGGTGGTGCTGGCAGTGCTGCTATTCCTGGGGTTCACCGCGGTCCTCACCTTGGGTGGCATGCTGGCGCCAGTGCTGGCGGGGATGGTGCTGGCGTACCTGATGCAAGGACTGGTGACGACGCTGGAACGCCTGCGGCTGCCCGGCACCGTGGCGGTGGGCCTGGTATTTGCGCTGTTCATGGGGCTGTTGGTGGTGTTCATCGTGATGATCGTGCCACTGCTCTGGCACCAGTTGGTGACGCTGTTCAACGAGTTGCCGGGCATGCTCGCCAAATGGCAGTCCCTGTTATTGCTGCTGCCCGAGCGATATCCGCATTTGGTATCGGACGAGCAGGTACTCCAGACCATCGAAGTGGTGCGCGGCCAGATCGGCAAGTTCGGCCAGTGGGCACTGACGTTTTCGTTGTCCAGCCTGCCGCTGCTGGTGAACATCATGATTTACCTGGTGCTGGTCCCGATCCTGGTGTTTTTCTTTCTCAAGGACCGGGAAATGATCGGGCGCTGGGTTCGTGGCTACCTGCCGCGTGAGCGGGCGCTGATTACCCGGGTGGCCCAGGAGATGAATCGCCAGATCGCCAACTACATTCGCGGAAAGGTCATCGAGGTGTTCATCTGCGGTGGCGTGACCTACATCGGCTTCGTGGCCCTCGGGCTCAATTACGCCGCATTGCTGGCGCTGCTGGTGGGGATTTCGGTGGTGGTGCCTTATGTCGGCACGGTGGTGGTGACCGTACCGGTGGCCTTGATTGCGCTGTTCCAGTGGGGCTGGAGCGATCAGTTCATTTATCTGATGGCGGTCTACGGCATCATCCAGACGCTGGACGGCAACGTGCTGGTGCCGTTGCTGTTCTCCGAAGCGGTGAACCTGCATCCGGTGGCGATCATTTGCGCGGTGCTGCTGTTTGGTGGGCTGTGGGGTTTCTGGGGGGTATTCTTTGCGATTCCCCTGGCGACGCTGTTCAAGGCTGTGCTGGATGCGTGGCCGAGCAAGGAACCGATTGTGGCGCCGTTGCTCTAGCTGACTGATCAGGTGAGGCTGATGGCCTCATCGCGAGCAGGCTCGCTCCCACATGGATTGTGTAGAACCCTGTGGGAGCGAGCCTGCTCGCGATGGGGCCCGACAGGCAATAAAAAGCCTCAGGCCTTATCGAGCGCCTGAGCCGCCGCCAGCACGGCATCCACATGCCCAGGCACTTTCACACCGCGCCATTCCTGGCGCAGTACGCCGTTCTTGTCGATCAGGAATGTGCTGCGATCCACGCCCAGGTATTCCTTGCCATAGAGCTTTTTCAGCTTGATCACATCGAACAATTGGCAGATGGCTTCGTCCTTGTCGCTGATCAGCTCGAACGGAAACTCCTGCTTGCACTTGAAGTTCTCGTGGGACTTGAGGCTGTCCCGGGAGACGCCGAACACTTCGGTGTTGGCCGCCTTGAACTGTGGGTACTGGTCACGAAAGCCCTGGCCTTCGGTGGTGCAGCCTGGGGTGCTGTCCTTCGGGTAGAAGTAGATCACCACCTGCTTGCCTTTCAGGGCAGCGAGGCTGACGGTCTGCCCGCTGGTGGCGGGCGCCTGGAAATCGGTAACCGGCTGGTCGATGGCAACGGCCATGAGCGCTTCCTTACATTGGGTTTTGTGGGCGCCACGGTTCGATCAGGGCGTCCAGGTTCATCGCATCGGCGAAGTCCAGGAACTGATCGCGCAGCCAACTGATCTGGGTGCCGGCCGGCAGGGTCACGGTGAACGTGGCGTTGAGCATGGTGCCGCCGGTCTGTGGAGCCTGGTAGGTGTCGCAGGTGAGGTTCTCCAGCTCGACATGGTGGTCCATGAAGAACTGGCACAGCTCGTTGATGATGTCCGGCCGGTAGGCCGAGCTCACATAGGCCACGTAGGGCAGGGCCTGTGGACGGTTTTCCAGCGCTGCGCTGCGCACCACGTTGACGGTGAAGGTGTGCTTCTTGGCCAATACCGGCAGGCTGCCTTCCAGGCGGGCCAGGGCGTCCCAACTGCCGGAAACCTCAAGCACGAGCGCACTGCATTCGCCGTGGCGAGTCAGGCGTGAGGTCACGACGGCGCAGCGGTTTTCATGGCTGGCGCGGCACAGGACGTTGGTCAGCTCCATGGGGTTGGCGCCAAGGGCACTGATGACAAGGAATTGTTCGCGGACTGTGGGGGTGGACATGCAGCATTCCTAAAGCGATGAGCGGTCGATACCTACACCACCCTGCACGGCGCCGGCCTGCGAAAGCGAACGACTCAAGCCCGGTGCCTGGGGTTGCGCGGCATTCCGCAACAGGGGGGAATACGCCAGGGCAAACGCAGGATCGGGGCTTGTGGCGACGAAAACGGAGGCTGGGAACCGGCCTGTGAGCGTGTCGGTACCGATCAAAGTCTGAAGGGTAGCGAAAACCATCGCCAAGGGGAATGGGAGTTCGCTTGTACAAGCATCTTGGCGCCAGTACCATTACGGCTCTCTTTTTCCGGCAGGAGCGGTTTCATGATTGCGGGCAGTATGGTGGCACTGGTCACACCCATGGATGCACAAGGGCGTCTTGACTGGGCCAGCCTCAGCAAACTCGTGGACTTCCACCTTGAAAACGGCACCCATGCCATTGTCGCCGTCGGTACCACCGGCGAGTCTGCGACCCTCGATGTCAACGAGCACATCGAAGTCATCCGTGCCGTGGTCAAGCAGGTCAACGGTCGCATTCCGGTCATCGCCGGTACTGGCGCCAACTCGACCCGCGAAGCTGTCGAGCTGACCCGCAACGCCAAGGAAGCCGGTGCCGACGCCTGCCTGCTCGTCGTTCCGTACTACAACCGGCCTACCCAGGAAGGCCTGTACCAGCACTTCAAGCATATCGCCGAAGCGGTCGACATCCCGCAGATCCTCTATAACGTTCCCGGCCGCACCTCCTGCGACATGCAGGCCGAGACCGTGATCCGCCTGTCGACCGTCCCGAATATCATCGGCATCAAGGAAGCCACCGGCGACCTGAAGCGCGCCAAGGCCATCCTCGATGGTGTGAGCAAGGACTTCATCGTGCTGTCCGGTGACGATCCGACGGCGGTCGAGCTGATCCTGATGGGCGGCAAGGGCAACATTTCCGTCACCGCCAACGTCGCGCCGCGTGAAATGGCCGACCTGTGTGAAGCCGCGCTCAAGGGCGACGCAGAGACCGCACGGGCCATCAACGAAAAACTGATGCCGCTGCACAAGGACCTGTTCATCGAAGCCAACCCGATCCCGGTGAAGTGGGCGCTGGTGGAAATGGGCCTGATGCACGAAGGCATCCGCCTGCCGCTTACCTGGCTGAGCAACGCCTGTCACGAACCGCTGCGGCAGGCCATGCGCCAGTCCGGCGTCCTGGTTTAATTGAGGAAGTACACCGCATGAAGCGAATTGCCGGACTTTCCGCACTTGCCTTGATTATCTCCAGCACCAGTGGCTGTGGATGGATCTGGGGCCCGGAAGGTTACTTCCGCGATCGTGGTAGCGATTACCTGAACGCGCAACAGACTGCACCGATGCAACTGCCGCCGGATGTCCATGTCGCCAAGCGTCTGGATCCGCTGCTGCCGATCCCACGTAACGTGGCCGACGACACCACCAAGGGCGAATACGAGGTTCCTCGTCCGCAGCCGCTGTCGGCCATCGCCGATGCCAGCGACTACACCCTGCAGAAGAGTGGCGATTCACGTTGGGTCATGGCCCAGCACCCTCCGGCCGAAGTCTGGCCAGTGGCGATCCAGTTCTTCCAGGACAACGGTTTCCGCATCGATGAACAGCGTCCGCAGACCGGCGAGTTCACCACCACCTGGCAACACGCCGATGAACTGTCCGCCGCCATGGGCAAGCGTCTGAGTGCCGCCGGTGTCGCCAGCGACAGTGAATCCCGCGTGCGGGTGCGTATCGAGCCGGGCGTGCAGCGCAATACCAGTGAAATCTATGTGGTCAGTGCCGAACGTCCTGCCGGCAGCACCGCCGACGTGGCGTTCACCAACCGTTCGGTCAATACCGGCCTCGACGCTGCGCTGGTGGACGACATGCTTGCCAGCATGAGCCGTTCCGCAGAGCAGGGCGGTTCGGTTTCGATGCTGGCTTCCCGGGATTTCGACACGCCGAGCCGTGTCAGCCTGACCGAAGACGGCAGCGGCAACCCGGTGCTCAACGTCGGCTCCGACCTGGACCGTGCGTGGTCGAGCGTTGGCCGTGCGCTGGAGCAGGGCGAATGGCGGGTTGAAGATATCAACCGCAGCCTGGGCCTGTACTACATCAACCTCGCCGAAAAAGCCGAGAAGAAAGACGAGAAGCCCGGCTTCTTCAGTGGTCTGTTCGGCGGCAAGCCGAACAAGGAAGAAATCGAGGCCCGTGCCGAGCGCTATCAGGTTCGTCTGAGCAAAGTGGGCGACAACGTCCAGGTGACCGTCGAGAAAAATATCAACACCGTGGCGCCGGCCGAAGTGGCCCGCAAGGTGCTGGGTGTGATTCAGGACAACCTGGGCTGATCCGATGCGTTTTGCCGTTCTCGGCAGCGGTAGCCAAGGGAACGGCACGCTGGTAGCCAGCGCCGGTACGTATGTGCTGGTCGACTGTGGTTTCTCCTTGCGGGAAACCGAGAAACGCCTGCTGCGCCTGGGTGTGCATCCGGCGCAACTGAGCGCGATACTCGTGACCCACGAACATGCCGACCACGTGCATGGCGTGGGTTTGCTGTCCCGGCGCTACAATCTGCCGGTCTACCTCAGTCGTGGAACGTCGGAGGGCCTGCGCAAGCCCATCGAGCCAGCCGGTTTCGTGGCCGGTGGCGAGCAACTGCGCATCGGCGCCCTGGACATCGATGTGGTCAGCGTGGCCCACGATGCCCGAGAGCCGACGCAGTATGTGTTCAGCGACGGCGAGCGGCGTTTCGGCTTGTTGACTGACCTGGGGTCGTATTGCGACAGGGTCATGGACAGTTATCGGGATCTCGATGCCTTGATGATCGAATCCAACCACTGTCGCGACATGTTGGCTCGTGGTTATTACCCGTACTTTCTCAAGCAACGGGTAGGCGGGGAACGCGGACATTTGAACAACCACCAGGCGGCGTACCTGGTGGCCGAGTTGGGCTGGCAGGGCTTGCAACACCTGGTCCTGGCCCATCTGAGCAGCAAGAACAACCTGCCGCAGCTGGCCCGGCAATGTTTTGTCGACACCCTTGGGTGCGACCCGGACTGGCTGCAACTGGCCGATCAAGATTCAGGGCTCGACTGGCGACATATCGCCTAGCCCATCTACTTAGCAAGCGGAGCCCATCATGGAAAAACGTGAAGAACTCTACCGCGGCAAAGCCAAATCGGTTTACAAGACCGACGACGCTGACCGCTTGATCCTGCTGTTTCGCAACGACACCTCGGCGTTCGACGGCAAGCGCATCGAACAGCTGGACCGCAAGGGCATGGTGAACAACAAGTTCAACGCCTTCATCATGCAGAAACTCGAAGCCGCCGGCGTGCCGACCCAGTTCGACAAGCTGCTGGGCGACAACGAATGCCTGGTCAAGAAACTGGACATGATCCCGGTGGAATGCGTCGTGCGTAACTACGCCGCCGGCAGCCTGGTCAAGCGCCTGGGTGTGGAAGAGGGCATGAAGCTCAATCCTTACACCTTCGAGCTGTTCCTGAAGGACGACGCCAAGGGCGACCCGTTCATCAACGAATCCCACGTCGTGGCATTCGGCTGGGGCACCGCCGAGCAACTGGCGCGCATGAAGGAGCTGTCCCTCAAGGTCAACGAAGTGCTGAGCAAGCTGTTCGACGACGCCGGCCTGCTGCTGGTGGACTTCAAGCTTGAGTTCGGCGTGTTCAGCGATGGCTCCATTGTCCTGGGCGACGAATTCAGCCCGGACGGCTGCCGTCTCTGGGACAAGGCCACCAAGAAGAAGATGGACAAGGACCGCTTCCGCCAGGGCCTCGGTGACGTCATCGAAGCCTACGAAGAAGTCGCCCAACGCCTGGGTGTGCCGCTGTAATCGACGCAAGCATCTGATAGCACGGAAAAAAATTCGCTCGGGGGTTCGCTTCCGGCGAATGTGCTGGTATGATGCGCGCCACTGGAGAGATGCCGGAGTGGCCGAACGGGACGGATTCGAAATCCGTTGTACTGGCGACAGTACCTAGGGTTCAAATCCCTATCTCTCCGCCATTATTGAATACGACTAAGCCCCTGAAATGGTTGAACATTTCAGGGGCTTTTTCGTTTCTGACGTTTGGTCCAGGGCAAATCCAGGGCTTCTGGCTGCACGCTCATCCGGCGATTACCGCGAGATGGCCATCCACCCGGCGCATCCAGTCATGACACCGGCAGAGGTACGATTCAGGCGTTTCATGGCCTTAGGTGATTGAACTGCGCGTTTGATACGAGAGGCCATGAGGAGATAAGCCATCTGGACAGTGAGATCAATGCCAATGCCTAGGGCGGTGATGAATACAACCTCTGACGTGGAAAGCGCAGTGAGATCGAAGGCGTGGGGCAGGACTGCGCCGAAAAAAACCACTGCTTTTGGATTTCTCAGTGTCAAAAGAGCACCGGATAGCAAACCTCGGCCTGCTGATCGCGGGGCAGGAGCTTGAGGTTGATGGATATTTTTCGACCATAGGTTCCATGCGATAAATAGAATGAACGCAACGCCAAGCCACTTGATTGCGACGAAAACCTGCTCGAACTGGAGCGCCAATGCAGCAAGGCCAAGAGTCGCGACAAGCAGCCAGACGGCGTTACCCAAGACCATGCCTATGATGAACGGCAGGGTCGATTTGGCGCCCCGAGACACCACTTGACCGAGCAGTGCGCCTTGAGCAGGCCCAGGAATAGCCGCAGCGATAGCAAACGGAACCACAAAAAACCAGATTGAAGACTGAGCCAGCACGGCGAAACTCCAGATGTTTTGGCGAAAAGCCAGATCGTTGCACCAGGGCGTAAAACCGGCAAGTGAATATAGGCTCTGCTTTGTGGAATCGCTGCCAGGCAGTGGCTGAAGGTACTTCTCAATAAGGGCGACAATGCCGGGGTAAGTTGGCAGAACAAACCCCGCCATCAGCTCCCCCGCTGTATCTGCTCCAATATCTGGCTGTCAGTGATGTTCATGTCGTCTTGCAGCAAAAACATCTTGCTCAGCACTTCGGTCATTTTCCGGTCGGTGTCGGCGAACGGCAGGTAGAGCTCGGGAGCGCTGCCGCCGGCAGGGACGATGCACAGGTAGTTACCGGGTTCGATATGGATGGCTGCGCTGCCCAGATGAATGCGGTAGTTCGCGCGCTGGCCGGTAATGTGCAGGAAATGACCCTCACATTTGACGTTTTGCAGTCCCAGCCCCTGAATCAGTTCGCCGATCAGTTCGGCGCGTCGCTGCAGGGTTTCGTGACTGGTGCTGTAGCCGTCCGCGGCGTGGGCCACGGAAACCAGCAGGTCGGCATCACGCATGACTTCCGAAAACAGCAGGGGCGGTACCTGTTCAAGCGGCAGCGCTTTCTGGTCGCGATAGAACGCAATCGTGTCGAAAGTGAAGTGTTCCGTTTCTGACAGGTAGTGACCGGTATCCAGAAAGTTGAACGTGGCGTAGATGCCGTGTTCCTTGCTCTCGTAATAGATATCGTCGACGCTTGAGGTCGACCAGTTGCGGACCTGCAGCAACCGCGCGGCTACTTTGCCTCTCAGGCGGTGGCCGACAAATCGATTGGACCACAAGCGCGTACTGCGCTCGGCGGGGGTCAGCAGATACAGCTCGCGAAAGGCCTGCTTGAACGGCTGTACGCGGCGACGGCTGACGACTTCTTTCTGCCAGGCCGACAGTTGTCCTGCGGTGAACAGATGAAAAGGGTGAGCAATGCGCAGGTTCTGTTCAATGGCGTATTGACGGCCCTCAAGGTCGGTCACCGTCAGTGTTGCGCTGTCGAGCCAGCCCAGCACCGCGTCATCGGCTTGCACGATCAGCTGTTCCAGCAGCAGGCGAACGGCGGGCATCCTCAGCAGGGTTTTCAGGACATCCAGGGTCAGGGTTTCGCCGCTGCTCATCATCGTTTCCAGGGTGCGGCAGAAGCGTGCGATCTGTTCCTGGAGTTGGGTCTGCTGGGCTTTGAGGGCGACGAAGTCAGCGTTTTTGCGAATCGCCGGCGGTGCGCTCTTGAGCGTCTTTCCGGCTTTGCAGATGCGCAACGTGGGCGACAAGCCGTCGATCACCAGCGTGACGTCATAGCCCTCGACGGTGGTGGCTGTCAGGGCGGATTCGGCGATCTCCGATTCCATGGCCCATTCCAGGCGAATCGCCGAGGGATAACCGGCCACACGCGCCAGGTTTTCCAGCCCCGCCTGAATCGCCGCGTGGGAGTTTGCCTGTCGTTGGGGGCCGTATTTACGCACCTCCTTGTGCAATTTCTTGAGCGTCAGGTAGCGCTGGCGTACGTCGTCCGAATGCGTGACAGGGAATACCCCATAGATGCGCATAGCCGGCTGAGCGTGGCGGGTCAACTTCTTTTCCAGTGCGGGTCGTCCGATACCTTGATAGGCGTCGAGCAGCACGCGGGTTTCGGGAAACGCCCAGTGCGAGGGGGCGAGTACGGCAAGGTATTCGCGCAAGTGCTCCGGGTCGGCTTCCGTCAGCGCCTTGTCCAGCAGGTAGCGGTCCACCACACCCACGGTTGCATCCAACGTATTGGGCAGGTCGCTGCCCCAGCCGGACTGAGGTGCGAGGGCGATGTTCAGGTATTCACGCTGGAAGGCTTGCAGATCACCCCAGCCGAGCGCGTCGAGTACCACTCGGCTGGCGTGCCCGGCGTAGGGCAGGGCGGTCAGCAGGGTATTTCTTGAAAAACCGGCCAGCGACGCGAGCAGCTCTGCCGATTGCTCTCTGGGCAATGCCTGGAGCGACAGGAAACGTTCGAGCACCGCGGCCGTATTGCCGAAGCTGTCATGAAAGGTGTCAGGTGTCATGCCCAGCCGTTCGATGACCGCCAGGGCCAGCAGCACCCAGCGGGTCTGATAGACCTCCACCGAACGGAAGGTGTCGGCCAGCTTCTCGGCATTATCGGGTAATCCGGCCAGGGCGTCCTCGACATAACGAACGGTGAAATTCGCCAGTTCGGGTGGCACGTCGGCCGACCCTTCAATCAGGGGATGTTCACTTAGAGGTTGTTCCGCCTTGAATCCCTCGTCCTCAGGGGCCCCGTCATCTGGCGCGTCCTCGTCGAACGTTTCACCAGCGTACCGATTCAGTTCCATGTCATCGCTGTCGAGCCCCGTGTCGTCTGTATAGAACATCATGGCGCGCCCCCAGGTGTTGGCTGCCCGGACGAAGCGAGGGTAATCGAACTGGCCAGCCTCCATCAGGCCCAAAGCAATGCGCTCGATGTCCTTGTGCACGTAGGTATACGCGTCGGCGACTCTCCTTTGCTCTTCATCAGGCGGGGAAGGTGGCTGCACACGGTTCCAGCTGCCGTCCAGCAACCATTCGGCGAACGTCTGCCAGGCCGGAGTGGGCGGGTAGTTGCTCAGGCGGTTGATGCAGTCCGACACATCGGGAAAGGCCCAGGCGTGTTCCGGACGTCTTCGGTAATAGGCAGGATCGTCGTCACCGGTGGGCAGTGGATAGTCGCTGTCCTCGAAAGCGAATTGCAGCATGTGTTGCAGCCGTGCACCGATCTGCTCCAGTGCGTAAGCATCGGGGTAAGCAGTGATCCACGCATCGCAGATGCGATATTGCAGGCCGTAGCGCTGTTGGTCGCGGCGGTCTTTCAAGTCATCCCAGACGGTCGGGAACACAAAACCGTCGGCCAGTGCCCTGGCGCCTTCCTCTGGCTGCTGTCTGACCCAGTCGTTGGCAATGCGCAGGAAGTCGATGCCATCCCAGAAATCGAGCTCGCATTCGTCATGGCGATTGAGTTCGGGATAGGTATCCAATGCGCTGTCACAGAAGGCTCCCAGTGCAGCGAGGCGTATGGCTTGGTCGGGCACAGGACGACGTGATTGCATGAGGGGTTCCGAAGAAATGAACGACAGGAATCAACCGCCAATCAGCGGCATCAGACGGATAAACGCAATCGTGGAAGGGGGGCTCACATCGATGAGGTCATCCAGGTTCTGCAGCATGACGCCATTGTGCAGGACGCGGAATGCGAGGCTTTCAAAGCCCTTCAAGGCGCGCTCGATCTCGACGTCGAGGTCCAGTTGGGGGGATGCCTTGGCTTGCGGCATGACGATTGCGCCTTCACCGGCTTGCCGGCGGATGTCCCGCTCGCTCAGGTACTGGCGATCAAGCACCTCGCGCACGGCCGCCTGTTCCAGCCAGTGCTGGACCGACAGCGCGGCGATCTGTTCGGCAACGGTGAGGCGAATGAGCTCGGCGACCGTCAGGGTCGACGAGGTCGGTGTCAGGGTGACGGGGGGAAGCAGAGGCTCCTGACGTGCGCCTTTCAGGCAATAGCTATGAACCACCAATTCCATGAGGTACCTCTCGCAAGCCAGGCCAGCCGGGCAGCAGCTTAGCATCTTGCGGTCAGTGTGCCTAAAGTTGGAGTGGGTCCGTGGTGAGGGAGCGAACCCTAGCGTGGATCAACGTTATCCAGCGCCCGATTCGCCAACGATTTGCTCAACTCGATGACAGCCATGAGCCATTCAACCGACCATTTGTCCTGAATATCCCCACACCTGTTAGTTCTGACAGTAGCCAGTCTCCCCGGTCTGGAGTGTGATAACGGCGTCCCGAGAGGATAACGGCCTGCCACTCACCAGGAGATCATGATGGATATCCAATCCAGCACATTGAACGATTTGTTCGAACTATACCCTGTGATCGTTCCGGGTTGGGTGTCTCCAATCAAACCGCCCGATCTCGCTCATGGCGGCATTCCGAAAAGTCTCTACGACGACCAACCCCGGGGCCTTGAGTGCCTGATCGATCCGTGGAACGAGCTTCAGCGTCGTGGCTGGACAATGGCGGAAGGCGATCGTGTCGACTTGTATGTCAATGCCGGTCCCACTCCGGTGGCAGGCGGCACCGTCAATCCGGGAGAGGAACAACTGCGCATGCGTTTGTATGTGCCCCAGGGACGGTTGCTCAATGGCGTCAACCGGTTGTACTACAGAGCGACCCGCCCGAGTGGGGATACCGACCTTTCCAGGGATTTGAACGTGCTTTATCACCTGCGGGCTCCCGGTGAGCCGGCGCCCGATGGACTGGACCTGGTGATTCCTCCCGACGTCGTCAGCAATGGCGTCGACGCCGAGCGAGCGGCCCAAGGGGTGGCATTCGGTTTCAACTACAGCAACCGCCGTGACTACGACCGTATTCGTTTCCTGCTGGGCAATGCCACCGTTGAGTGGGAGATTGCCGACGCCTCGATACCGGAAGTGAACACTCTGTTCACCGACACCTTCCAACAGGCGGGCGACAATCCCAACACGCTGGTAGAGTTCCTGGTGTTCGATCAATTGGGTAACTTCAGCCGGTCGTCGGTCAAGCGCCTGGACATTCATCTCGGCCTACCCGATCAGGACCTGCCAGCTCCCCTCGTGGAGGGGGTGGCTGAAGGTGGTACGTTGGATCCTTCGCTGATTACGCAAGTCTGGACCCGTGTCCCGGGGAATGCGTTGCTGGTCGGCGATGGGATCGTGGTGACCTGGACGGATAAAAACGGTGTGGTCGCCCGCTATGATTCTGTAGAAAAACCCTACACAGCGAATGACCTGCCTAATAATTACCTGCGCTTCTTGATTCCATCGACTGACGTCCAGCGATTTATCAACACGGACGTGACCGTCACCTATACCCGCAATCGCAATGGAACCCTCACCGGGCCATCCCAGCCGTTCAATATGCATGTTGGCGTACCGGTGGTTCTGGAGCCCTTCAAGATCATGGGTGCCCGTTTCAACCGCACAACCTACCGGGCTTCAGGATGCTCCAGGTTGTTAAGTGCTTTGCATGCCAACACGCAGCAGCCGCTGGCGGTTGAATGGAAGTATGCGGATGAGCCCACCTGGAGCGCGCCGGCTACCACTTGGCGCGACATCCAGCCGTCCAAGGTGTTGCAGGTCCGTTCGAGCAGTCAGGAAGCGATGCTGAACCCGGCGAATATCTTCGGCAATGGGGTCGATACCTTGACCGAGGGCGGCGCGGCTTTTGCTGCCCTGCTCGATCGGGGCGATGTGGTGAGTTGGGGAAACCCGGCGTTTGGTGGCGCGGCTCCGCTTTTGAACAATATCGTCGATGTGAGCTGTACCCAGAGCGCCTATGCGGCCGTTGACCGCTCGGGCACGGTGCGGGTCTGGGGCGATCCGACCGCAGGTGGTCGGATGGGAAGCGTATCGGCTGCAGGCTTTGCCGAGATCGTCGGCAATGGCAACGCCTTCGGCGGTCGCAAGACCAACGGCAGCGTCGTGGCCTGGGGGGCGAACCGGGACAACGATCTGGTGCCGGCACCGATCAATAGCTACCTCGATATCTCTAATGTCTATGCCACTTCCCAGGCTTTCGCGGTCCGTCGTCTGAACAATCCGGTCGCGGCCTGGGGGATTGCCGGTTACGGTGAAACGGCTCCTCCAGGGCTTAATGACGTGGTGGACATCATAGGCTCTTTCGCGGCCTTCGCAGCCCTGCGTACCGGCGGCAGAGTGGAGGCCTGGGGCAATCCCGCCTACGGCGGTAGCTTACCTGGCGGGCTGTCCGGAGTCGCCCAGCTTGCTTGCGCCAATGCCCAGGCGTTCTGTGTTCTGAATACCAACCAGCAGGTGGTGAGCTGGGGCTCGGTGGAATATGGCGGAGGCGGCGCGCCGCAGCCCAATAGCGGTGTTGTCGAAGTGGTCAGCACATGGCGGGCGTTTGCCGCGCGTCGTGGTGATGGTTCCGTAGACGCATGGGGACGACCCAACGAGGGGGGCGTCGCTCCGGCGGGGTTGACGGGGGTCGTACAGATCGCCGGCAGTTCCGAGGCGTTTGCGGCGTTGCGCAGTGACGGCACCGTCGTTGCCTGGGGTAATCCGGTGGTGGGTGGAACGATTCCCGGCGCCACGTCCCAACGACTGGTCAATGTTCAGGCCCTTTATGCCAATTCCCATGGCTTTGTCGCGTTGACGGCCAGTGGCGATGTGGTTGCCTGGGGACATGCGACTGGCGGTGGCAACAACGATTCGGTGTACGGACAGTTGCGGGGCAACGTGTCCTACTATCGCTCGCCACCGGCACCGAGGGTGCTGGCGGCGCAGGCCGAGCATGCGTCTGTAGGTTCGTAAACCGAATATTCCGTGCTTATCCGAGCAGGCGTCTCTGGGCGCCTGGCTTCCTGTCTTTGCGAGGTGTCACCATGTCCGATACCCCTGGCCAGCGTGTGGTAAACCTACCGCCTCCCTCCGTGGATGAAGCGCCCGACGGCGTCCTGGATCCTGTCGATATCCCACCGGACGGGGCTCGTGTCCGGATCAGGCGTGATGCCGCCGACGTCAACTGGCAGAGAGTGTTCGTGTTTGTCGGGCCCGACTATGAGAACGAGCTGCCGGTCGGAACGAACATCAAGGACGTGGTGTTCTACGTCGACGCTGAATATTTCGTTGCCGACGCCGAGGGGGTCGTGCCCATCCGTTATGAGGTGTTGATGCTCGATGGCAGCACGCAGCCCTCGGATGAGTTGCCGCTGCAAATCGCGGTGGGGTTCGGGGACGCGGCGGAACTCGATCTCAGCGAGCATCACTATGTCGCCGTCGCCGACAAAGCCCCATTGACGGTACCGGCCTATGCCCGGATGACACGGGAAGCAACCTGGGGCAGCCCGCCTTATCGCTATGCCAGCAGCGACGACTATGTGGCCGATGTCGATCCCCAGACAGGTGAAGTGACCGCCAGGGGCAATGGCCAATGCACGATCACGGCCACCGACAGCCTGAATCAACCGCGTGCCTATTCGCTGACGATCTCGGGTATCCGGCAACTGTATTACTTGAGTTCTGGTGCTGACTGGCAGGGGATGGTCCGGGTCTGCGCCAGCGCCAGCCTGGACCCGGTCACCCTGGTGGACATCAAGCGACTTTGGTCCTTGTATTCCGCCGGTAACGGCCCCGTGGCGCAGTACCTGGGCTGGCTGAATTATCCATTCTGGACCGGCGACACATTGGGCGCCGGTACTGCCTGGGCCTATGACCTGAATGGCGGGGATGTCAACGCCAATGCCACGGCATTGACCACCGATACCTTCCTGCCCGTTCTGGGCGCTTCGCGCGGTACGTCTTGAAGACTCGCCTCAGAGGAGTTTTTTGCCATGAACGATATCCATGCCGACGCCAGGCAAGGCGCTTTGCTGCCGCCCCCCTCTATGATGGGGATGGAGCAGAACGCTGTGCTCGATCCCGAGTCGGTTCCGCAGGGCGCCCAGGTGACTGTACCCCGGGATGGCCTGATCGAAGGCGACATTGTGTGGCTTACCTGGGCAGATACGGCGGGGGGGGTGACGGCATACACCGATGAGAAGCCTTATTCGCGTAACGATATAGGCAAACCTTTGTTTTTCATCGTGCCCCAGGCGCAGGTCCGGCGGTTTCTGGAACTGGCCGTGACCCTGACTTACGAAGTGGAACACCTCGCCGGAGGCGATAATGAGCACTCCGAAGACTTCGGCTTGCGAATCACCAAACTGCCGTTGCCGATGCCCATCATCGTTCAGGCCAAGGGCGATCAGTTGAATCCGGAGGATCTGTCCAGCGGTGCGACGCTGCGGATCGCTCCCGAAGCCTGGTTGAAATCCGCTGATGTGGTTCAGGTAACCCTGGCGGGAGCGGCGGGCACGGGCAGCACTGTATTAACGCATTCAGTGTTGCCGAGCGAGGCGGGAGGCGCACTGTACATCGATATTCCCTACACGGTGATCAGTGCCAACGAAGGCCGCTCCATCGTGCTGACCTATACCGTCAACGGAGGCGAGCCGGGCCCCGAGGCCCGGTACGAGGTCAAGCGCGATATCGGCTCCGGTGAGATACGGGTCATGGGGGCACGTTATAACCGTGGCCTGTATCGATGTTCGGGATGTTCGCGGCGGTTGAGTGCGTTCCAGACGTCGACCGGACGGCCCGTCCTGGTGCAGTGGCAATACGAGGGCGACGATGGTTGGGTGGCCGGCACGACTTTTCAGGACCGCGACTCTTCCAGGCCCTTGCATGTACGTTCCACCGATTATCAGGTCACTTTGAACCCGGGAAATATCTTCGGTAGTGGCCTCGATGGCGTGCTCACCGGCGATGCGGCCTTTATTGCCCGTCGGGACATTGGCGATCTGGTGGGCTGGGGCAATGACGCCGAGGGTGCGAAGATCCCGGCGACCATTATCAGCATGGATGATATCGCCGAGGTGAGTGCCACGATGGGCGCTTACGCCGCGCGCCGTGTCAATGGCAATGTAGTGACCTGGGGGATGACGACCCATGGGGCGACTATGGGCGGTGTGCCGAGAACCGGATTCACCCAGGTAGTGGGTAATGGCGCAGCCTTTGCCGGCATAAGGGACGGCGGGCAGTTGGCGGCCTGGGGCGATGCGGCCAGCGGTGGTCTGCTGCCAGAGCCTGTCGAGGAATGCAGCGATATCGTCAAGGTGTGTGGCGGCTCGTTGGCTTTTGCGGCCCTGCGCAGCACGGGGCAAGTGCTGGCCTGGGGAGCCGTGGCCAATGGCGGCGAGCTGGGCGAAGACATCGGGCAACTGGACGACGTCGAAGAGGTGATCGGAAATTATGCGGCGTTCGCTGCCTTGCGTGGCAATCATCGGCTGGTTGCCTGGGGTGGCGCTGAGCAAGGCGGAACGCTACCGCAAGAAATTGCCTATCGCGATGATGTCATTGAACTCAGTTGCGCCACTGCACAAGCCTTCGTCGCTCGGTGTGCCAGCGGACATGTCATCGCCTGGGGGGCCGCGACACACGGTGGCGTGCTGCCGGAGCTGATTCAGGATCTGGACGATATCATCGAAGTGACCTCCAATTGGCAGTCTTTTGTCGCACGTCGGAAAAATGGTCATGTGGTGGCCTGGGGAACCGTGGAGACCGGAGGAGAGGTCAGCGATGAGATTGCCCGGATGAATGACATCGTCCAGGTCACAGGATCCTCCAAAGCTTTCGCCGCTCTGCGTAACGATGGCAGCGTCGTGGCTTGGGGGGACGTCACCGTCGGTGGGGATGTGGGACCGGTGGCCGGAGTGCTGGTCAATGTCCGGGCAATCTATGGCAACTCCCATGGGTTTACTGCCTTGACCGCCGATGGCCGAATGGTGACGTGGGGGCATGCCGCGGGTGGCGGTGACAGTGAAGCCGTTCAGTCCTTGCTCCAGGGTCGGGTTTCCTACTATCGGTCCAGGTCGGAATCCGTGTGACAGGAGGCCCGATCATGAACGCTTGCTTGCGCTTTGGAATAGTCCGTCGGGTGGTCAAGCCCCTGCTGTTGTTATTGCTACTGCAGTGCTCGATGGTCCAGGCCGTAACCGGGCCGGAAGTCGCTCAGTTGCTCAATACCCGCTATAGCAGCACCCCGCAGGCGTGCCCCGGCAACCATGCGGCCTATTTCTGCAGCGGAGTGCTGGTCAGTGGCCTGATGGGTGGATTGCCGATCAGGTTCTGGGAGCATACCGACAACGCCATTGCCCTGGGTGCCCGCAGTTTTTCCTACCTGCGCCGCGACCAGGGCATCCGCAGCCTGACGCAGGACGGCGGCATGGTGTTCAGCGATCCGTTCACGGCCATCAGCCAGGGAAAATCGCTGGATGTGTTGTGTGCCTATCCGCTGGTGACTTCGATTCACGGCAATTATGGATGTGGAACTGGAGGCTCTCTGGACGACCCCGGTTCTTGCGCGGCGTTGGGCGTGAGCGATGCGGCGGGCTGGTTGACGCACTTCCAGCAGCAAGGCCAGCAACCGGCTTTGCAATGCTCGTTGAGCAGCCGGATCGCGACGCAGTTTCGTGCCAGCCTGTTGGCCCATGAGCAATTGGGCGGCAGTTGGGTGACCCAGCCCAATCAGGTGCAGATCCGCAACTGGGATGCCCAGGCTCCGGCACAGGTACCTGTGCAGGCGTTGTTCTACGACACGACCCGGCCTGGTGGATTGCGCGTGGCCCAGCATAACCAGCGCGACTATCACGCGGCTACAGGCCAATGGCTGCCGATTCTGCGACTGGACCTGGCGGGCGTCGATGGCGCCGTGTTCGGCTTCAATTTGCAGGATCAGTTGTACCTCGGTTATGAAGTCGCCCGGCGACTCAGCGCCCGTTACTTCGATACGGCGATCACGTGTGCGGATGGCCGGCCCTCATTCTATTGCAATGGCGTCCTATTGAGAGGAACCGATGCCACCGCGCTTTATCACTCATGGAACCCCAGCCATTACTCCATCGCCAACGGTGGTGTTTCCACCACGTTCTTACGCGCGGATTCCCGGGTGCCACGGCCTGTCTGGCCCCAAGGTTTTCTCTTCAAGGAAGTCGCCGCTCCGGCGATCCATCCTACGACCTTGCGTTGTGGTTATCCGTACGATGGCCACACAGGGCTGATGCCTGATCCCTGCGCGGGTTATGGCCGCTGTGCCGACTTGGGGGTCAACAGCCTAGAAACCTGGATGCAGCTATATCAAACGCGACCCTACGAATCCTGCAGTTTTGCCCCCACGGCCGATGACCTTCAATTGCTGATGGAGGTGCGCAAGACAGCCACGATGCCACCTTACGATTGGAACGAATTCATCTTGTTGACCTGGCCGCAGGATATTCCCGAGCAGTTACCGATCGATGCGGTTTTTTACAGCCACGAGGCCTATTACCCCAATGATAGTTTGGCCGGTGCGCGGTATCTCCAGGATGACTATTTCAAGATGACGGGGCGCTTCTGGCCCATTGTGCAATTGGACCTGAGGGCAACGGATGACCTGGTATTCAGTTTTACACCGGATGACCAGTGCCTGGCTGACAGTTGTCCACCTCCCCCACAAGCTGCGGGAGTCCAGAGTATGGAGTCCTGGTTTCGCGAGCACGGACAATGACTACACGGACGGCCGCGATGCAAACGCCTTCATTCTGGCCTGGCAAGATCCTGACTCTGATAGCGTTCCTGTTTGTATTGACGGCCCAGGCCGTCACGGGACCGGAAGTCGCTCAACTGCTCAATACCCGCTATAGCAGCACCCCGCAGGCGTGCCCCGGCAACCAGGCCGCGTATTTCTGTAGCGGCGTGCTGGTCAGTGGCCTGATGAGTGGATTGCCGATCCGGTTCTGGGAACATACAGACAGCGCCATCGCCCTGGGCGCCCGCAGTTTCTCCTATCTTCGCAGCGACCAGGGCATCCGTAGCCTGACCCAGGACAGCGGCATGGTCTTCAGTGATCCGTTCACGGCCATCAGCCAGGGCAAATCGGTGGACGTGCTCTGCGCCTATCCGCTGGTGGCGTCGATTCAAGGCAATTATGGATGCGGAACCGGAGGTACGGCGGATGATCCGGGGTCCTGCGCGGCATTGGGCGTGAGTGATGCGGCGGGCTGGTTGACGCACTTCCAGCAGCAAGGCCAGCAACCGGCTTTGCAATGCTCGCTGAGCAGCCGGATCGCGGCGCAGTTTCGTGCCAGCCTGTTGGCCCATGAGCAATTGGGCGGCAGTTGGGTGACCCAGCCCAACCAATTGCAGATCCGTAACTGGAACGCCGAGGTGCCGGGGCAGGTGCCCGTGCAAGCATTGTTCTACGACACATCCCGGTCCGGCGGACTGCGGGTGGCCCAACGCAACCAGCGCGACTATCACGCGGCTACGGGTCAATGGCTGCCGATTCTGCGATTGGATCTGGCGGGCGCCGAGGGGGCCGTGTTCGGTTTCAATTTGCAGGATCAGTTGTATGTCGGTTACGAAGTGGCCCAGCGGTTGAATGCCCGTTATTTCGATACGGCAACTGTCTGTCCGGGGAATAGAGCTTCGTTTTATTGCAATGGAGTGGTATTGAGAGGGACTGATGCAACCGAGGCCTACCGATCCTGGAATCCCAGTCCCATCTCCCAGGGCAACAATGGGGTATCCACCACCTTTATCAGGGTCGATTCACAAGTCCTGAAACCGGTCTGGCGTCAGGGATTTATCTTCAAGGAATGGTCGGCCCCCGCCGCTTATCCATTGACCATGGGCTGCGCTTACCCTGTCGATGCCGGAACCTCCAACCTGGCGGAGGCGTGTTCATCCCATGGCGTCTGTCTGCAAATGGGTATCGACAATGTAGATATCTGGATGGCCCGTTATGCCGGCAATCCCTACGTATCCTGCAGTTTTTCAACGACCCCGGAGCAGATCCAGCTGACGCTCGACATTCGTGTACGTCTGGGAGACTGGGATTGGAACGAATTCATGGTCAGGACCTGGCCGCAAGACATTCCCGAGCAATTACCGATCGATGCCGTGTTCTATGGCGAGGCGCTTTTTCCTGGCGACGGTCCCGTGGGTTCTCGTTACCTGCAGGATGATTATTTCAAGGCAACGGGGCGATTCTTACCCATCGTCGAATTGCGCCTGGACGCACCGGATGGCCAGGTATTCAGGTTCACTCCCGAAGATCAATGCCTGGAGAGCAGTTGCCCGGCACCTCGGGTAGCGGTCATGGGTAGACAGCGCTTTGGTCCGAAACTGGAACGGTATCTAGACCCATAACAACGTCGCTTCATTCAGTCGCGATCCCACCTGTCCCTGTTCAGGGCTTTGCATGACTTGATGAATCCCGTGCCAAGGAGGTTTCATGAAACGGCGTCTTCTGTTTGGCAAGTTCCTGTATCTGGTCTTGATCCTGTTGGGAGTAACGGCCCACGCAGCAACCGGACCGGAAGTCGCTCAGTTGCTCAATACCCGCTATAGCAACACCCCTCAGGCGTGCCCCGGCAACCAGGCCGCGTATTTCTGTAGCGGCGTGCTGGTCAGTGGCCTGATGAGTGGATTGCCGATCCGGTTCTGGGAACATACAGACAGCGCCATCGCCCTGGGCGCCCGCAGTTTCTCCTATCTTCGCAGCGACCAGGGCATCCATAGCCTGACCCAGGACAGCGGCATGGTCTTCAGTGATCCGTTCACGGCCATCAGCCAGGGCAAATCGGTGGACGTGCTCTGCGCCTATCCGCTGGTGGCGTCGATTCAAGGCAATTATGGATGTGGAACCGGAGGTACGGCGGATGATCCGGGGTCCTGCGCGGCATTGGGCGTGAGTGATGCGGCGGGCTGGTTGACGCACTTCCAGCAGCAAGGCCAGCAACCGGCTTTGCAATGCTCGCTGAGCAGCCGGATCGCGGCGCAGTTTCGTGCCAGCCTGTTGGCCCATGAGCAATTGGGCGGCAGTTGGGTGACCCAGCCCAACCAGTTGCAGATCCGTAACTGGAACGCCGGGGTGCCGGGGCAGGTACCCGTGCAAGCGTTGTTCTACGACACATCCCGGTCCGGCGGACTGCGGGTGGCCCAACGCAACCAGC
>NZ_JBMDKO010000033.1:0-60204 GCF_057809755.1 Pseudomonas sp. FG13 | reverse complement strand
GTGTTGGCTGACCCGCCGCCATCGCGAGCAGGCTCGCTCCCACATTTGATGTGTAGGACCTGCTACCAACGCACCCCCTCCACCGCTTCGAAAGTAGCATTCGAACCCACGGCACCCCGTGCATTAATGACCTTGCCGGAATCGCCCGGTACAAGAAGAGGAAAGACCCATGTGGACTAAACCCGCGTACACCGACCTGCGTATCGGCTTCGAAGTGACGATGTACTTCGCCAATCGATAAGCGTCGGCCCGGCCTGAGGCGTTCAGGCCGGGCTACCCTTTGGTCTGATTGCATTAACGGCGGGATGCTTTAGGCTCTGGGTATCCAACACAATAAGAACAGGCTTACCAATGAGCCATGTACCCGAAAAGATGAGCCTCAGTCCGCTGCGCAAGTTCGTTTCTCCTGAAATCATGTTCGGTGCCGGTTGCCGGCACAATGTCGGTAATTACGCCCAGACCTTCGGCGCGCGAAAGGTGTTGGTGGTCACCGATCCAGGCGTCATCGCCGCCGGTTGGGTGGGTGATGTCGAGGCCAGCCTCCAGGCCCTGGGGATCGATTACTGCATCTACAGTGGCGTTTCGCCCAATCCCCGTGTCGAGGAAGTGATGCTCGGTGCCGAGCTGTACCGGGAAAACCACTGTGACGTCATCGTCGCTGTCGGTGGCGGCAGTCCCATGGACTGCGGCAAAGCCATCGGGATCGTGGTCGCCCATGGCCGCAACATTCTCGAATTCGAAGGCGTCGACACCCTGCACGTGCCCAGCCCACCGCTGATCCTGATCCCCACCACAGCCGGGACCTCGGCCGATGTTTCGCAGTTCGTGATCATCTCCAACCAGCAGGAGCGCATGAAGTTTTCCATCGTCAGCAAGGCCGCCGTGCCGGATGTCTCGCTGATCGACCCGGAAACCACCCTGAGCATGGACCCGTTTCTGTCGGCCTGTACCGGCATCGACGCGCTGGTGCATGCTATCGAGGCCTTCGTCTCCACCGGCCACGGCCCGCTCACCGACCCCCACGCGCTGGAGGCGATGCGGCTGATCAACAGCAACCTGGTGCAGATGATTGCCAACCCGGCGGATGTCGCCCTGCGGGAAAAGATCATGCTCGGCAGCATGCAGGCCGGGCTGGCGTTCTCCAATGCCATTCTCGGTGCCGTGCACGCCATGTCCCACAGCCTGGGGGGCTTCCTGGACCTGCCTCATGGGTTGTGCAACGCGGTGTTGGTGGAGCATGTGGTGGCGTTCAACTACAACTCGGCGCCGGACCGTTTCAAGGTGATCGCCGAAACGTTGGGGATCGACTGCCGTGGATTGAATCATCGGCAGATCCGCACGCGATTGGTGGAACACCTGATCGCGCTCAAGCGCACCATCGGTTTCCACGAAACACTGGGACTGCATGGCGTGAGCACTTCGGATATTCCTTTCCTGTCCCAGCACGCGATGCATGATCCGTGCATTCTCACCAACCCTCGGGAGTCGAGCCAGCGGGATGTCGAGGTCGTCTATGGCGAAGCCCTCTGACGAACAGCAAAAAGCCCTGGCCGGGCTGCTGGGGTTGGGCAACCATTCGACGCGCAAGAGCCATTATCCCGAACTGGCGGCGCGCCTCGAAGACCTGGAGCTGGCCCGCCAGCGCCTGCAACAACTCAACGATCAGTTGGAGCAGCGGGTAGCCGAACGCACCGATGAGCTATTGGAAGCCAATCACAACCTCCAGCAGCAGATCGCCCAGCGCAAGCTCGTCGAGCAGCAGTTGCGCGACGCCCGCGACGCCGCCCAGGCCGCCAACCGCAGCAAGGACAAGTACCTGGCCGCCGCCAGCCATGACCTGCTCCAGCCGCTCAACGCCGCGCGCCTGCTGATTGCCACGCTGCGCGAGCGCCAGTTGCCGAACCCCGAGCAGGTCCTGGTGGAACGCACTCACCAGGCCTTGGAGGGCGCGGAAGACCTGCTCACCGACCTGCTGGACATTTCCCGGCTGGACCAGGCTGCGGTTCGCCCGGACGTTGCGTCCTATCGGCTGGACGAGTTGCTGGCGCCGTTGGTTTCCGAGTTTCAATCGGTGGCGGGCGCCGCGGGACTGGCGCTGCGCGCGCGCTTCGGTGATGAAGTGGTCATGACCGACCTGCGTCTGCTGACGCGGATCTTGCGCAATCTGCTCAGCAACGCCTGCCGCTACACGGACCACGGCGGCATTCTCCTGGCCGCCAGGCGCCGGGGAGGGCGCCTGAGCCTGGAGGTCTGGGACACGGGACGCGGCATTGCCGCCGACTGCCTGGAATCGATTTTTCTCGAGTTCAACCAGCTGGACGTGGGCCGGGCGGCGGATCGCAAAGGCGTGGGGTTGGGATTGGCGATCGTCGAGCGCATCGCCCATATTCTCGGCTATCGGGTCCAGGTGCGTTCCCGGCCAGGACGCGGCTCGGTGTTCAGCATCGAAGTGCCGCTGTCGGATGAAAAACCGTTGCCGTTGTCCGAGACGCCCGTCCAGGCGATGACCGGCAACCCGTTGCCCGGACGCCGGCTGCTGGTGATCGACAATGAACTCAGCATCCTGCAAAGCATGGCTGCGTTGCTGGGGCAGTGGGGCTGCGACGTGCTGACCGCCACCGACGAAGCGGCTGCTATCGACGTGCTGCAAGGCCAAGCACCGGAACTGATCCTGGCGGATTTCCACCTGGATCACGGGGTGGTCGGCTGCGAAGTGGTCAAGCACCTGCGTGAGCATTTCCAGCAGACCATCCCGGCGGTGATCATCACCGCCGACCGCAGCGACCAGTGCCGTCGTGCCCTGCGCAAACTGAATGCGCCGCTGCTCAACAAACCGGTCAAGCCGGGCAAGTTGCGGGCGGTGTTGAGCCAGTTGCTGGGCTAGCCTCCACCGCAACCTCCTCTGTGGGAGCGAGCCTGCTCGCGATAGCGGTGGGTCAGCTTGCATTGATGTTGAATGTGCCGCCGTCATCGTCGGATCGCCGCCCGGAGCAGGCTCGCTCCCACAGGGTTTTGCAAGTAACCCTCAAATATTTTCGAGCTGAAGACCGCCATCAAAACGCCGCCATTTGGTCGGCGTTTTCACCCCGAATGTAAAAAGAGGCTTCGGTCTGGTTATTTCATTATGTAAACTCCCCCCGCTGCGACAATCGGGCACGGCCACGCCAGCCCCGATCAAGACCGTTTTGCAGTGTCCCTCACCCAGCTGAAGCCAAGACCTACAAGAAGTCAGTGCCGGAGAGACATAAACCGAGGCCGCTGTATTGCGCGGCCCTGTAGGTCCATCCTCCAGTCCATTCGAACCCGTCACGCTGGCGTTGCCGGCCATAGGCGTGGTCTATCCTTGAACAGACCGGAGGGCGGAATGGCGTTCCATCCTAGGGATACACACATGTTGAAGAAAACACACACGGCGCTACTGGGCCTGGCGATGGCGATGGGTCTTGCGACCACGCACGCCGCCGAGGCAAAAAAAGTGGACGTCCTGCTCATCGGTGGGGGCATCATGAGCTCGACACTCGGCGTCTGGCTCAATGAGCTGGAGCCGGGCTGGACCATGGAAATGGTCGAGCGCCTGGACGGTGTTGCCGAAGAAAGTTCGAATGGCTGGAACAATGCCGGTACCGGTCACTCCGCGCTGGCCGAGCTGAACTACACGCCGGAAGACAAGGACGGCAAGGTCGAGATCGCCAAGGCCATCGAGATCAACGAAGCCTTCCAGATCTCCCGTCAGTTCTGGTCCTGGCAGGTCAAGAACGGCGTGCTGAAGAACCCGCGCTCGTTCATCAACTCCACGCCGCACATGAGCTTCCTGTGGGGCGACGACAACATCGCTTTCCTGAAGAAGCGCTACGAAGCCCTTCAGGCCAGCCCGTTGTTCGCCGGTATGCAGTACTCCGAAGACCCCGCGCAGATCAGCAAGTGGGTTCCGCTGATGATGCAAGGGCGTGATCCGAGCCAGAAAGTCGCAGCCACCTGGAGTCCACTGGGTACCGACGTGAACTTTGGCGAAATCACCCGCCAGTTTGCCGCCTATCTGCAAACCAAGCCGAACTTCTCGCTGAAACTGTCCAGCGAAGTGGAAGACATCACCCGCAATGAAGACGGCACCTGGCGCGTTTCCTACAAGAACTTGAAGGACGGTACCGAAACCGAGACCGACGCCAAGTTCGTGTTCATCGGCGCCGGCGGCGGTGCTCTGCATCTGCTGCAGAAGTCCGATATTCCGGAAGCCCGCGAATACGCTGGCTTCCCGGTGGGTGGTTCGTTCCTGGTGACCGAGAACCCGACCGTCGCCCAACTGCACCTGGCGAAGGCCTACGGCAAGGCTTCGGTTGGCGCGCCACCGATGTCGGTTCCGCACCTGGACACCCGCGTGCTCGATGGCAAGCGTGTGATCCTGTTTGGCCCGTTCGCGACGTTCTCCACCAAGTTCCTGAAGAACGGTTCGTACTTCGACCTGCTGACCAGCACCACGACCCACAACGTCTGGCCGATGACCAAGGTCGGTATCGAACAGTACCCACTGGTCGAATACCTGGCCGGCCAGCTGATGCTGTCGGACGAAGACCGTTTCAATGCACTGAAGGAATACTTCCCGGAAGCCAAGCAGGAAGACTGGCGCCTGTGGCAGGCCGGCCAGCGCGTGCAGATCATCAAGCGTGACGAAGAGAAGGGCGGCGTGCTGAAACTCGGTACTGAAGTGGTTGCTTCCCAGGACGGCAGCATCGCCGGCCTGCTGGGTGCCTCGCCAGGTGCTTCGACCGCCGCACCGATCATGCTGAGCGTGCTGGAGAAGGTCTTCAAGGACAAGGTCGCCAGCCCGGCCTGGCAGGAGAAGCTGCACCAGATCGTGCCAAGCTACGGCACCAAGCTCAACGACAGCCCTGAGCGCGTGGCTCAGGAATGGGCTTACACCAGCGAGGTCCTGCAACTGGATCCGCCACCGGCGATCGGCAAGCCAGGTACCCCGGCGGCACCGGCCAAGCCGGCAGCCAAAAACGACGGCAACCCAGCGGCCGACATGGCGCTGTAAACCGGACATTGTCTGGTGCTGTACAAGAACGCCGCTCATTGAGCGGCGTTTTTTATGCTGGGGTCAGCGGTGAGGCGCGGGCGCGGGCGTGTCTCGGAAGCGCCGGTCAAAATCCTCCGCCAATTGCGCCAGGGTAATGCTGCCCAAACGCTTGAGCAGCAACGCCTGGGCCTCATCGAAGGCATCCGTCAACGCGCCGTTCACCGCCTGTTCCACCAGGCACTGCGGGTGGTCGGTGGACAAGCCGATGGAGAAAATCGAGGTACTGCCCAAGGCCTGGTGGATGTCGAGCAAGGTCATCTCCGACAGAGGCTTGCTCAGGGTCCAGCCGCCCCGATGGCCTTTTTCCGAGGTGACATAGCCCTGTTCCTTGAGCAATGCCATGGTCCTGCGCACCACCACCGGGTTGGTGCCCAACATCTGGGCGATGGTGTCCGAGGTGGCGGATTGCTGGTGGCGGTCCATGTGGATCAGGACGTGGAGCATGCGCGATAGGCGGGTGTCGGTTCTCATGATGGCGTTTTCTGTGGCTTCGGCTGCGAGTATCGCCTGTAATGGCAAAAGTTACGAGATCGTTGACAGGTGCTTTTCAAGGAACTTACGATGTGTCGAGACTTTCATCCCGTCGACCCTTCCCTTGGAGATCGATCATGCGCTACGACGTCATCATCGCAGGCGGCAGTTACGCCGGTATGTCCGCAGGGCTTCAACTGGCCCGTGCCCGGCGCAACGTGCTGGTGATCGACGCCGGCCAGCGTCGCAACCGGTTCGCCGCAACCTCCCATGGCTTTCTTGGCCAGGACGGCCGGGCGCCCGGTGACATCGCCGATGACGCCCGAGCCCAGCTCATGGCCTATTCCACCGTGGAATGGCGCTCGGACACTGCCATCAGCGCCGTTCCCGAGGCGGGTGGTTTCACCCTGGAGACTGCCCAGGGCCAATCCTACAGCGCCCGGCGCCTGCTATTGGCCACGGGGGTCATCGATGATCTGCCGACGGTGGACGGGTTGGCGGAGCGCTGGGGTAAAAGCGTCTTCCATTGCCCCTACTGCCACGGTTATGAACTGCAGCAAGGTCCTATTGGCGTGTTGGCAACGTCAGAAATGTCGCTGCACCATGCGCTGATGCTCCCGGATTGGGGGCCTACCACGTTCTTTCTCAATGGCGCGTTCGAGCCCGACCCGGAACAGCGGGCCAGTCTTGAGCAGCGGGGGGTGACCCTGGTGTCGGAACGTGTCGAACGGATAGAGGGGGAGCGGGCCAGTGTCGTTCTGGCAAATGGCCGAGTGGTGGCGATCGACGGACTGTTTGTCTTGCCGCATACCCGCGTGGCTGGCTCGCTGGCCGCGTCCCTTGGCTGCGAGCTGGAAGACGGTCCACTCGGGGCCTTTATCCAGACTGACCTGACCCGCGAAACCAGCGTACCGGGGGTGTTTGCCTGCGGCGATGCGGCGATGCCATTCGGGTCGGTCGCGCTGTCCGTGGGCGATGGAGTGAGGGCCGGGTCGGGGGTGCATCGGTCGTTGATATTTGCGAAGGAGTAAGTCCGGGGGCCGTTGCGCGGCCCCTCTAGCACGCTATTGAGTGCCGAACATGGCGGTCCAGTAGATGCCCGCATCGCTCTTCGGGTCCACGGCATAACCGGCGCCCAGCTCGCGGAACTGCGGGTTCATCAGGTTGGCGCAGTGTCCTGGGCTCGCTAGCCAACCGTCCACCACCTTCAGGGCCGTGTCCTGCCCGGCGGCAATGTTCTCGCCGATCAATTGGCCGAGATAGCCGGCGAGTTCGGCGCGGTCGCCCGGCATGCGGCCATCGCGGTCCTTGTGGTCGAAGAAATTGTTGTTCGCCATGGCCCGGGTGTGGTTCACGGCGGCGAGGGCCAGGGTGGCGTTCCAGGCAAGTGGTGTGGTCGCGGCGAAGGCCTCGCTCCCGCACCGGCGCGGCTGGGCCCGGGCGCTATTGATCAGCTTCAGCAGCTTCTGGCCTTCGCCCTGCCAGTCCGCAAGGCGACCCGACAACAAGGGGCGCGCCAGCACAATGCGCCATTCGCGATCCAGCCGGCTGACGCCGATGTCGACAAACTGTGGGTCCAGCACCACTTGGCAAAAGCTTTCCTGTACGGCTTTCATCGCCGCTTGTGCGTCGCGGGGGCCGGACAGGCTGATGGCCTGCACGTTGACCATCGGATAGGCCGCGCGTGCCAGCGCTTGCTGCAGATCGCCAATGCCGTTGGCCGACAGGATCAACCGCGAGTCCATCGCCAGCGGCGGCAACTCCAGGGAGGCCTGGCCCGAGCAGCTTTGGGATTGGCTGCGATACAGATTGATGGACTCGACCAGTTTCGTCTCTTCGGTCGCCACGGCTCCGACGGTGAACGCCAGCCCCAGCGACAGCACGGCCAGGCGCAGGATGGATGAAATGGCACGCATGTAAATCTCCCTTGAGCGGACGGCGCCTATGATGCGCAATTTTTGCCCCGCTGGGGCAACGGTATTCACGCTCTTTTAAAATCCCGGGACAGTACCGTCTGGTACCGTTTGGGACAATCCTCATGTAGTGGGATCAGTTTTCTGCCGAATAAGTCCATGATTGTCATTTCAAAGCCATAAAATCTGAAGTATCGCCTAGCGCCAGGTGGGGGTGCCTCGAAGATCAACGGAGCCCGTCATGTTGAAAGTGATCGAGCAGCAGGCCAGCGCATCGCTGCGCCAGCGGATGGAAGAGGCCGGGTGCGCCTTTGAATTCATCGTGCTCGCCCCGGAGGTTGGTGAGGTGATCACCCCGGTACATCACCGCCAGGCCGTGGATCAATTATTCCTCGCCATCAGGCATCTGTGGCTGGAGCGACATCGCCAGATGATCCTCGATCCTCGCTATGCCGATACCGCGCCTCCCGGCATGAGCTGGGACTTGGACAAGGCCCGAGCCAAGCCGCTGGACCGGCAGGAGGTCGCGCAACTTATGCGAACCGACAGGGAGGCGCACAATCCACCGCCTTTTGCCTTGTATGAGGCCTTTTGCGAGCCGCCTTACGGCACCCGCTTCGGCGATGGTCAGTTACAAGCGCTGTTCAGGGAGTGGCTCGGCCTGCTCGGGCTTGAGGCGGGCGTCGAGGTGGAAGTACTGAACTGGGTCGACAATTTCAACCTCGACTGGCTGGCCAGCGACGAGCCCGATCCCGCCCGGGACCCCTGGAGTGATTATTTCGACGACGGCCTGGAGTGGTGGGGCGTGTGGTGCCTCAGCATCTGGAACCCCCGACGCCGGACACTCAGCGTGCTAGCGGCCAGCACCACGGATTGAGACAGTCAACGCGCCGCCTGCACCCCACCCAGCGGCACCGCGCGAACCATCACGCTGATTGCCGCCAACGCCGCGATCAACAACCCCGGCGACGTCGCCAGTAACACCCCCGTGGTCCCGGCCCCGGCCGCCAGGATCTGCCCGGCAGCCAGGGGGCCAGCGACCGAGCCCAGTCGGCCGATGGCAACTGCCGCACCGACGCCGGTGGCACGTACGGCCGTCGGATAAGAGGGCGGCGCCAAGGCGTACAGCACCAACTGTGCGGCCATGACAAACAGGCCGGCGCAGAATCCGGCGACGGCCATCGGTACGATACCGACCGACAAGCCGACCCCGGCCAGGGCACTCAACAACCCGGCATAGACGAACAGCACCACCTTGATCCCGTTGCAGCGGTCCAGCAACAGGCCGCCGAGCAACGAGCCGAGGGTTCCGCCGATGTTGAACAGCATCTGTACCAGCCCGGCCTGGGGCTTGCTGAAGCCCTGTTCCAGCAGCAGCGACGGCAGCCAGTTGAGCAGCATGTACATGACTGTCAGGGTGAAGAAATAACTCAGCCAGAGCGCGAGGGTGGTACGGGCCCGACCGTCACCGAACAACGCCTGTCCAGTCGAGGTACGCGCCTCGGCGCCGACATCCTGCGTCTGGCGAAAGGCGCTGGATTCCGGCAGCCACAGCAGCATCAGCGGCACCACCAGCAATGGTGCCAGGCCACCGATGAAGAACGTCATCTGCCAGTGTTCACCGAACAGCATCGCGACCACTGCCGCCAACGCGCCCCCCAGCGGCACACCCGCATACATCACGCTGATGGCCGTGCCCCGTCGCTGTTCACCCACGGCCTCGGCGCACAGGGCGATGAGGTTGGGCAGGGCGGCGCCAAGCCCAAGGCCGGTCATGAAACGCACCAGCAGCAAGCTGGCGTACTGCTCGACATAAGCGGTGCTGAGGGAAAACACACCGAACACCAGCACGGCGCCGACAAGGATCTTCTTGCGGCCGATGCGATCTGCGATCCAGCCCCCGAAGAAGGCCCCGGGCAGCAGCCCGATGATGCCCGCACTGAACACCCAGCCCATCATTTTCGGGTCTAGCACGAAGGTCTGCCGCAGGCCGGCAGCCGCGGTACCGGCCGATTGCAGGTCGAAACCTTCGATCAGCGCAACGATGAAACACAAGGCGATGGTCAGCGTCGCACGACGCGCCGGATGATTCATGACAAGTCCTCTTATTGTTTTTGTCAGGGGCCCGACTCTCAGCCAGCCGGTAAGCTGAATCAGATTAACAAAGCTAACTAAAAAATGAATCGTGTCGAACTGGTGCGGTATTTTTCAGGTATTACTAACAAAATCAGTAAGTTGAATATTGATTTTAGAAAAACAGTAAAAATGGTTAATGATATTAATGTTCGATTATCGGTCATTTCGGATTGACGGGGAGGGCGCTCGGTTTCCATTCTTCTGTTCCGTGTCCTCATCCAGCTGTGGGGACCGCAGAAAAACAACAACAATAAAAAGGACTTTCGAACATGCCGAACCTTGTCCGGGGTGCTTGTGCAGCAGCCCCCTTTACACGTCTCGCTCATCTGCTGGTCCTGGGGCTGGGCCTATCCTCGACCACTGCGTGGGCCGCGGGCTTCATCGACGACAGCCATGGCACCTTGACCCTGCGCAACTACTACATGGACCGCGATTACAAGGATGACGGTGCCAAGACGGCGGCCAGGGAATGGGCCCAGGGGGTGATCATGAACATGGAGTCGGGCTTCACCCCCGGTGCCTTCGGTGTCGGCGTGGATGCCCGGGGATTGCTGGGGATCAAGCTCGACTCTTCGCCCGATCGCAGCGGCACCGAACTGCTGCCGGTGTCCAGCAGCGACAAGCGCGCGGCGGACGAGTATTCACGCCTGGCGCTGACTGGCAAGCTGCGCTTCGGCCAGACCCTCGTGAAGACCGGCGATGTGTCGATTTTCCTGCCGTTTGCGTTCGCCAGCCCGTCACGGTTGCTGCCGCAGACCTTCCGCGGCACGACCCTCAGTTCCAAGGACATCGAGGGGCTGACGCTGAACACCGGCTACATCGATCGCATCAACCGACGCGACTCCACCGATTACCAGCCGATGAGCATCGCGTCACCCAATCGCCGTTTCAACGGTGCGGCCACTGCCTCCCACATGGCGTATGTCGGCGGTGATTACCAGATCACCAAAGACCTCGGCCTGCGCGCCTATCACGCCGAAGTGGCGGACCTGTATCAGCAGGACACCCTGGCGTTGCTGCATAACCTGACCCTGGGCGACGGCGTGTTGACCACGGACCTGCGCAGTTTCTTCAGCCGTGAAGACGGTGCCGCCAAGGCCGGCAAGGTGGACAACCGCAATGTCTCGGCGCTGGTCGGCTATCGCTGGGGCGGTCATCGGGTCAGCCTGGGCTACATGCACGCCAGCGGCGATACCGCCACGCCCTACGTGTCCGGCACCGAGTTGATGGGGTTGAGCGAGATGACCATGAGTTCGGATTTCCTCAATGCCCGGGAGCGCACCTGGCAGGCGATCCATGACTACGACTTCGCCGCGGTCGGCGTGCCCGGGTTGAGGACGCGCTTGCGCTATGTACGCGGTGACCACATTGACCTGGCCGCCCTCGGTGCCGATGACCGCAAGGAGCGCGAGTTCCAGATGGAGCTGGGGTACGTGATCCAGAGCGGCCCGCTGAAGGATGTCGGGTTGCTTGCGCGCAAGTCGATCTATCGCAATGATTTTCCGGGCAGCGCGGCGTTTCGCGATGAAAACCAGACACGGTTCCTGGTGACGTACAGCGTGCCCATTTGGTAACAGTCAAACTTTCTTGTGGTGAGAATATCTGTGGGAGCAAAGCTTGCTCGCGAAACAGGCGCCTCGATTTCTGACAGACCGCGTCGCCCTTGTCGCGGGCAAGCCTTGCTCCCACACCTCCATCACCACAAAAGCATCCTGCTACTGATAGACCTTCTTCAACAACCGCAACAATTCTTCCCGCTCCGCACCGGAGAGGGCGGCCGTGGAGTCAAGGTCGCTCTGGGCGGCGATCTGCTTGAGTTCCTTGAGCAGGGTTTCGCCGGTCTTGCTCAGGAATATCCCATAGGAGCGTTTGTCCGGCTTGCAGCGCACCCGCACGGCCAGCGCCCGGCTTTCCAGCTTGTTCAACAGCGGCACCACTTGTGGCGGTTCGATCGCCAGGGCCTTGGCCAGGTCGGCCTGCATCAGGCCCGGATTCTGGTCGATGATCGCCAGCGCCGAGAACTGGGCCGGCCGCAGGTCATGAACGGCCAGTTGACTGATGAGGTTCTGGAACAGTTTCAGCTGGGCGCGACGCAGGGCGTAACCGATCAGGTCATCCAGCGCGGAGTCCAGCGGCGCCGGCACGTCGCCGCCGTCAGTTGCGCTCCCGGCGGGTTCGGCAAGCTTGGAAGACTTGGCCATCGAAAAAAGCATCCTCAAGGTTAATTATTAACAAGGCTATCCAGTTTGCCGAGGTTATGCCGCGATGGCTATGGTCGATTGCGAATTCATTGATCTAAGGCTTCATTTTTGTGAACGAAAAAACCTGGGTAAACCGATTAATAGTTAATTGACATAACTAGTTTTGCGGTTTAGCTTTTGTTCATCTTCAGCCAAAGAACAAGAGAGCACGTGTCATGAGCAATTACGAAGGTCGTTGGACAACGGTCAAAGTCGACGTCGAGGAAGGCATTGCCTGGGTCACCCTCAATCGCCCGGAAAAACGCAATGCCATGAGCCCGACCCTCAACCGCGAGATGATCGACGTGCTGGAAACCCTGGAGCAGGATCCGGCGGCCGGCGTACTCGTGTTGACCGGAGCCGGTGATGCCTGGACCGCCGGCATGGACCTCAAGGAGTATTTCCGTGAGGTGGACGCCGGACCGGAAATCCTCCAGGAGAAGATCCGTCGCGAAGCCTCGCAGTGGCAGTGGAAACTGCTGCGCATGTACGCCAAGCCGACCATTGCCATGGTCAACGGCTGGTGCTTCGGTGGTGGTTTCAGCCCGCTGGTGGCATGCGACCTGGCGATCTGCGCCGACGAAGCCACGTTCGGCCTGTCGGAAATCAACTGGGGCATCCCGCCTGGCAACCTCGTCAGCAAGGCCATGGCCGATACCGTGGGGCATCGCCAGTCGCTGTACTACATCATGACCGGCAAGACCTTCGGTGGGCAGAAGGCCGCCGAAATGGGCCTGGTCAACGAAAGCGTACCCCTGGCGCAACTGCGTGAGGTCACGATAGAGCTGGCGCGCAACCTGCTGGAGAAGAACCCGGTGGTACTACGGGCGGCCAAGCACGGCTTCAAGCGTTGCCGCGAACTGACCTGGGAGCAGAACGAAGACTACCTGTACGCCAAGCTCGACCAGTCGCGCCTGCTGGACAAAGAGGGCGGTCGCGAACAAGGGATGAAGCAGTTCCTCGACGACAAGAGCATCAAGCCGGGCCTGCAGGCCTACAAGCGCTGAGACGCAGGCGCAGCGGGTGGCTCCAGAAGCGCCCGCAGGCTGTTCGTCAAAGGCCCTTGGCGCTACCGTGAACGTATTCCCGATAAAGACAATAAAGAGGAATCACCATGCTGGACGTGCCCCTGTTGATCGGCGGCCAGTCGTGCCCCGCCCGTGACGGTCGGACTTTCGAGCGTTGCAATCCGGTGACTGGAGAAGTGGTGTCCCGTGTGGCCGCCGCCACGGTGGAAGACGCCGACGCGGCCGTGGCCGCCGCGCATGCCGCGTTTCCCGCCTGGGCCGCGCTGGCCCCCAACGAACGTCGCAGCCGTCTGCTGCGGGCGGCCGAGCAGTTGCAGGCCCGCAGCGCTGAGTTCATCGCCGCCGCCGGCGAAACCGGCGCCATGGCCAACTGGTATGGCTTCAATGTGCACCTGGCGGCGAACATGCTGCGCGAAGCCGCCGCCATGACCACTCAGATCAACGGCGAAATCATTCCTTCGGACGTGCCCGGCAGTTTTGCCATGGCCCTGCGCCAGCCCTGCGGCGTGGTGCTGGGCATTGCACCATGGAATGCCCCGGTGATTCTCGCCACCCGCGCGATCGCCATGCCCCTGGCCTGCGGCAACACCGTGGTGCTCAAGGCGTCGGAGATCAGCCCGGCGGTGCACCGCTTGATCGGCCAGGTGCTGCAGGACGCCGGGTTGGGTGATGGTGTGGTCAACGTGATCTGCAATGCGCCTGCGGACGCTGCGGTGATCGTTGAGCGACTGATCGCTAACCCGGCGGTGCGCCGCGTCAACTTCACCGGTTCGACCCACGTCGGACGTATCGTAGGCGAGTTATCGGCCCGTCACCTCAAGCCGGCGCTGTTGGAACTGGGCGGCAAGGCGCCGTTTCTCGTACTGGACGACGCCGACCTGGACGCCGCGGTGGAAGCGGCTGCCTTCGGGGCGTACTTCAACCAGGGCCAGATCTGCATGTCCACCGAGCGACTGATCGTGGACACGAGCGTGGCCGATGCCTTCGTTTCCCGGTTGAAGGCGAAGATCGCCACCTTGCGTGCCGGTGACCCCGCCAGCGGTGATTCGGTACTGGGCTCGCTGGTCGACGTCAGTGCCGGCCAGCGCATCAAGGGCATGATCGACGATGCCCTGGCCAAAGGCGCCACGCTGGTGGCGGGCGGCCAGTTGGAGGGCAGCATTCTGCAACCGACCCTGCTCGATGGGGTGACGCCGGACATGCGCCTGTACCGTGAAGAGTCCTTTGGTCCGGTGGCGGTGTTGTTGCGCGGCAGCGGTGACGAAGCCTTGCTCCGCCTGGCCAACGATTCCGAATTCGGCCTGTCGGCGGCCATTTTCAGCCGCGACACCAGCCGGGCACTGGCCTTGGCCCAACGGATCGAATCGGGCATCTGCCATATCAACGGTCCGACCGTGCACGACGAGGCGCAGATGCCCTTCGGCGGAGTCAAGTCCAGTGGTTACGGCAGCTTCGGCGGCAAGGCGTCCATCGAGCATTTCACCCAGTTGCGTTGGGTGACCTTGCAGAACGGTCCCCGGCACTACCCGATCTGATATCCATCGCATTGCGGGTGGCGGTGCCTCGAAAACCGCCGCCCGATGCAGGCCAGACATAACAATAACAAGGTCGCAGCCAGACGCTGCCACACTCCACTCGCATCGCGGGACCCGAGTGTGCCTTGGTGGAGGAAATGTACGTGAGTTCCGAGTTCAGATCGTCCTCCCAACCCGGCTCCGGGCTCTACCGCCAGGTGTCGATTGGTCACCCTGCGGTTGAGGTCAGTGAGGAGCAGGGCATCTTGCACATGCGCTCCCTGGAAGCCCTGGCCCCATTGCCGGCGCGCTTGCTCGACCGGCTGGTGCATTGGGCCCAGGTGCGCCCACAACAGACCTTTATCGCTGCCCGGCAGAGCGGGGGTGACTGGCGTCGGGTCAGCTACGCCGAAATGCTCGACAGCGTCCGCGCCATTGCCCAGGGCCTGCTGGCTTATGGATTGTCTGCCGACAAACCCCTGGCCCTGCTTTCGGGCAACGACATCGAACACCTGCAGATGGCCCTCGGGGCGATGTATGCCGGCATTCCCTATTGTCCGGTGTCGCCGGCCTATTCGTTGTTGTCCCAGGATTTTGCCAAGCTGCGGCATGTCTGCGACCTGCTGCAGCCGGGGCTGGTGTTCGTCAGCCAGGCGGCGCCGTTTGAACGTGCAGTCAATGCGGTATTGCCGGCGAATGTGCCGTTGATCACGGTGGATGGCGAGATGGCGGGGCGCTCCCGGGCAAGCTTCGCCAGCCTGTTGGCGCAACCCGGCGGTGCCGAGGCCGAGCATGCCTTTGCCGCTACGGGCCCCGACAGTATCGCCAAGTTTCTCTTCACCTCGGGTTCCACCAAACTGCCCAAGGCCGTGGTCACCACCCAGCGCATGCTCTGTGCCAACCAGCAGATGCTGTTGCAGACCTTTCCGGTGTTCGGCGAAGCACCGCCGGTGCTGGTGGACTGGTTGCCGTGGAACCACACCTTTGGCGGCAGTCACAACGTTGGCATCGTGTTGTACAACGGCGGGACGTTTTACCTGGATGACGGCAAGCCCACCGCCCAGGGATTCGCCGAAACCTTGCGCAACCTCAAGGAGATTTCGCCGACTGCCTACCTGACCGTGCCCAAGGGCTGGGAGGAGCTGGTCAGCGCCCTGGAGCGCGATGGCGAGTTGCGCGAGCGCTTCTTCAAGCGCGTCAGCCTGTTTTTCTTTGCCGCCGCCGGCCTGTCGCAGAGCACCTGGGACCGGCTCGACAAAGTGGCCGAGCAGCATTGCGGCGAACGGATCCGCATGATGGCCGGGCTGGGGATGACCGAAGCGTCTCCGTCCTGCACCTTTACCACCGGACCGTTGTCCATGGCCGGCTACATCGGCCTGCCGGCGCCGGGTTGCGAAGTGCGATTGGTGCCGGTGGACGGCAAGTTCGAAGGCCGCTTTCGCGGGCCGCACATCATGCCCGGCTACTGGCGCTCGCCGCAGCAGACGGCCGAGGTGTTCGACGAGGACGGGTTCTATTGCTCGGGCGATGCGATCAAGTTGGCCGATCCGGCCAATCCGCAACTGGGGTTGATGTTCGACGGGCGGATTGCCGAGGACTTCAAGCTGTCCTCCGGCGTGTTCGTCAGCGTCGGGCCGTTGCGCAACCGTGCGGTGCTGGAAGGCACGCCCTACGTCCAGGACCTGGTGGTGACCGCGCCGGATCGCGAATGCCTGGGCGCCCTGGTATTCCCGCGGCTTCCCGAATGCCGACGCCTGTCGGGCCTGCCCGCGGACGCCAGCGATGCCCAGGTACTCGCCAGCGCCCCGGTCCGTCGTTGGTTCGCCGACTGGCTGCAACGCCTCAACCACGGGGCCAGCGGCAATGCCAGCCGAGTCGAGTGGATCGCCTTGCTCGATGAACCGGCGTCCATCGACCGCGGCGAAATCACCGACAAGGGCTCCATCAACCAGCGGGCGGTGTTGCAATGGCGGGCGGCGAAAGTCGAAGCGCTATACCGCGGCGAAGATGAGTCGATCCTGCGGGCAACAGTCGCTTAAGCACACACGCAAAACCTGTGGGAGCGGGCTTGCTCGCGAAAGCGCATGGTCAGTCAACATTCAAGTGACTGATACGACGCCTTCGCGAGCAAGCCCGCTCCCACAATGGATCTGCGACGTACGCAGCGCTTGCATACACCAACAACCCCTGTGGGAGCGAGCCTGCTCGCGATGGCGGATTATCAGTCAACGCTGCAGTGGCTGACCCAGCGCCCTCGCGAGCAGGCTCGCTCCCACGGGGTTTTGCTTTTACTATGGCGGTCTCTTTTCCCTGGAAGTACCCCGGATGAGTAAGCCCGGCCAAACGGTGCTGGTTGCGTTGCGCAGAATGATTGCCTCTGGCGAGCTGGCGGCCGGTGAGCGGTTGATGGAGATTCCCACGGCGCAACGGTTCGGCGTGTCGCGAATGCCGGTTCGCATGGCGTTCAGGACGCTGGAGCAGGAGGGGTTGCTGGTGCGCTTCGGCGGGCGTGGGTTCCAGGTGCGTTCGGTCAGCGCCGAGGACATTGCCGGCGCGGTGGAAGTGCGCGGTGTGCTGGAAGGCCTGGCCGCGCGCCAGACCGCCGAACGAGGCCTCGACGCAGAGGCCCGCGCCATCCTCGAACAATGCCTGGTGCAGGGCGACGAACTGTTCGCCAAGGGCTACGTGACCGAGGAAGACCTGGAGGTCTATCACGACCTCAACATGCGCTTTCACCAGGTGATCGTCGAGGGCAGCCACAATCCGGCCATTGCCGATGCGCTGGCTCGCAACGATCATCTGCCATTCGCCTCAGTCACCGCCCTGGCGGTGGATCGGCAGAACATGGCCGGCGAGTATCGGCGCTTCAACTATGCCCACATGCAACACCACTCGGTGTTCGACGCGCTGATCCATCGCCAGGGCGCGCGGGCCGAGGCGATCATGCGCGAACATGCCAACGCCACCTTGCGCTACGCCGAGGTGTTCGGCTCGACCTTGGCGGATGAGCGGATGAAGGTGATCTTGCGTTCCGAGTGAATACCATTGTGGGAGCGAGCCTGCTCGCGATGGCGGTGTATCAGTTACAGGTCTTTCACTGATCCAGCGCCATCGCGAGCAGGCTCGCTCCCACAGGGATAGGGTAGGCTGGGGGACTAGAGGTCCAGCACCAGCAACGGCGTCTTCGATCTGGAACAGCACGGCGTGAACTGGTCGTTGCAAGCCTGCTCGGCCTCGGTCAGGAACATGTCGCGATGTTCCGGCTCGCCTTCCAGTACGCGGGTCAGGCAGGTGCCGCAGACGCCTTGCTCGCAGGAGATCGGAATCTCGATGCCATGGCTTTCCAGCACCTGCACGACGCTGCGGTCCTTGGGCACTTCGAACACTTGGCCGCTGCTGGCCAGCTTCACGGCAAAGCTGCCGTCGGCGCGGGTATCGGTGGGGGCGGCGGCGAAGTATTCGCGGTGCAGGCAGGCGTCCTGCCAGCCCTGGGCCCTGGCGGTGTCCAGCACATGTTGCATGAACCCGCCGGGGCCGCAGACATAGAGGTGCACGTCTTCGCTGGGCGACGCCAGCACCCGAGCAGTATCCAGTGCGGTCTCGGGCGCTTCGTCGAAATGCAGGAACACCCGATCGGCATACGGAGCCTGACCCAGGCGCTCAACGAAGGCGGCCCGCTCCAGGGACCTGGCGCAATAATGCAATTCGAACATCGCGCCACTCTGCGCAAGGTGCTCGGCCATGGCCAGGATCGGCGTGATGCCGATACCTCCGGCGAACAGCAGATGGCGCCGGGCCTGGAGGGCGAGGGGGAACAGATTGCGCGGTTCGCTGATGAACAACCGCGCGCCGGGCAGGATCTGCTCGTGCAGGCTGCTTGAGCCGCCCCGCGACGCTGGATCCTTGAGCACGCCGATGAGATAACGGTGCCGTTCTTCGGGGTGGTTGCACAGCGAATACTGCCGAATCACGCCACCCGGCAAATGCACATCGATATGGGCACCGGCCGTGAAGGCGGGCAAAGGCTGGCCGTCGACACGGGTCAGCTCGTAGCTGCAAATGTCCAGGGCTTCGTTGTGCCGCGCCGCGACCTGAACTTCGATCATGGCCGTTGCTCCGCGGGTTGTGGCTGATGGGTACTGGCAATCAACCCCGCCTGGGACTCGCGCTCACGGGCGATCCAGCGTTCCAGCACCCGACGCGACTGCACGCCACCGGCATCGATGTTGAGCTTGAGCAGGTTGCGTTGCGGATGGTCCAGCAGGTTGCGTTGCTGGCGCTCGAGCATCTCCAGGTCTTCGCTGAAAATCTTGCCCTGGCCTTCGCGAATGCTCGCGGTCAGGGCTTCGTCCTTGGGCTGGAAATGCCGGGCCATGCCCCAGAAATACCAGATGGACGTTTCGGTTTCCGGCGTAATGAAATCCACCACGATGCTCGACGCCTTGAACTGCGGCGCGGCGTGATAGCCGCCGTTGCCGGCATGGGCCACGCCGACTTCGATCATGACATGGCTGGGCGGGGTGAAGCGGCAGATCTGCCAGCGGTCCACCGGTACGTCGTCGGCCAGGTTGTTACCACGCAGGGCCATGCGCCAGAACGGTGGGGCCATGATGTTTTCCATGTGCCGGGCGGTGATGACCTCGTCGCCTTCGACCGTGGTCACCGGTGGCGCCTCGTCGATCTCCTTCTGGCCGATGCTCGAGGCATGCACATAGGTCTCGTGGGTCAGGTCCATCAGGTTGTCGATCATCAGGCGGTAGTCGCACTGAATGTGGAACAGGCCGCCGCCATAGGCCCATTCTTCGTTTTCCGCCCATTCCAGAGGATGGATCAGTGCCGGGTCGGCCAAGGCCTGGTCGCCGGGCCAGACCCAGATGAATCCGTGGCGTTCCTGTACGGCAAAGGTCTTGTTGCAAGGAAATCCGCGCACCCGTTGCCCTGGCATCTCGACCGTCTTGCCATCGCAGCCCATCACCAGACCGTGGTAACCACACACCAGGTTGCCGTTCTCGACGTAGCCCAAGGAAAGCGGGGCGCCGCGGTGGGGGCAGAAGTCCTCGACAGCGGCGACCTTGCCTTCATGGCCACGGTAGAAAACCATTTTCTCGCCGCAGATCTGACGACCCAGGGGCTTCTCGGCGATTTCCTCGGGGGTGCAGGCAACGTACCAGGCGTTCTTGGGATACATGACGGGTCTCCAGGTGGTTTTGTTTTTCTATGGATCCATTAAGTCTCTTAACTAGTTTTGTTGTCAACGTATTATCGACGAATTGAGGGGGATTTCATTTTTAATGGATCCATTGGTGTTGTCGCTCGACGAGCAGGATTTCGCACGGGTTGGCTCGAACTGGCGCCAAGGACATACTGCGACACGGGTTCTTGCGTGGCACATCGGAGTGATTCATGAAAACCAAGGCAGTCCTCACTGAACAAGATGTTGCACAGTTGTTGGTAGCAGCCAAGGAGCTGGCGCATCAGCGCCAGTGGGCCGTATCGGTCTGTGTGGTGGACGATGGCGGCCATCCCCTTGGCCTGTTGCGGTTGGACGGTGCCTCGCCGTTGTCGGCCTACATCGCCACGGAAAAGGCCCGCACCGCCGCTATGGGCCGGCGTGACAGCAAGTTTTTCGAAGACATGATCAATGAAGGTCGCTACGCCTTCCTCAGTGCGCCACATCTGCATGGCATGCTCGAAGGCGGTGTGAGCATTCGCCATGATGGACAGTGCATCGGGGCCATCGGCGTATCCGGGGTCAAGTCCGAGCAGGACGCCGAACTGGCGCGACTGGCGCTGGAAGCGGTGTTGCCGGCCCTGGTTCCTGATCCTTGATCGGAGTGGGGAGCGCCAGTGTGTCCAATGTGGGAGCGAGCCTGCTCGCGATAGCGGTCTATCAGTCGACCCTGCAGTGGCTGAACTCCGTCATCGCGAGCAGGCTCGCTCCCACAGGGATCTGCGCAGGGTCTTCAGAATTCGCTGCACAAATCTTCCAGACAGGCCTCGCGCTGAGCAGTTAATCTGCTCAAACGGATAAATCGAACAGGATTACCCATGACCTCGCGCAACTGGATCGATCTCAAGCAGGACGCCACGTCCGGTATCGAGACCGTGCGCGCGCATTTTGAAGGGCATGCCTACGATCCCCATTGGCATGATGCGTACCTGGTCGGCGTGACCGAGGAGGGTGTACAGCAGTTCCATTGCCGCCGCCAGCAGCACAACAGCACGCCGGGCAAGGTTTTCCTGCTGGAACCTGGAGAACTCCATGACGGGCATGCGCCCCAGGTCGGCGGTTTTACCTATCGCACCTTATACCTGGAGCCCCATTGGCTGGAGCGAGAGTTGCGCTCGTTGTTCGACGTCGCGCCAGACAACGCACAGCTGGGGTTCGCCGCCACCCTGGCCGACGATGCACGCTTGGCGAACGCGACGGCCCTGGCGTTCCAGAGCCTGCACGACCAGGAAATCCGCATCGTCCGCCAGACGGCACTCGACACTCTGTTGGCCAACCTGACCCAGCACTTGCACTGGCGGGCGCGGATCAACCCCGACCCACGCCTGCCGTTGGTTGCGCAGCAGGCTCGCGATTATCTGCACAGCCACCTGAACGAAGACATCGGCCTGGATGATCTGGCGCGGGTCACCGGCGTCGATCGGTTCCGTCTGACCCGTGCGTTCAAGGCAGCGTTCGGCCTGGCCCCCCACGCTTATCTGATCCAGTTGCGATTGGCCAGGGCACGACGTCTGCTGGCCCGCGGCGAGAGCGCTGTGGCCGTGGCGGCCCAGCTCGGGTTTGCCGACCAGAGTCACCTGGGCCGCTGGTTCCAGCGCGCCTATCGCTTGAGCCCGGCGGACTACCGCAAGCGCTGCTCAATTGTTCCAGACTGAGCCCGGTCCACGGGGGAGGATAAGGTTAATCCTTCACCGAGAAATTGCTCCATGGACCAGTTACTGCCGTTTGCCTTGTTCGCGTTTGTCGCCTCCATCACCCCCGGCCCGACCAATATCCTGGTGTTGAGCCACAGCTCGCGCTTTGGCCTGCCGACCACCGTCCCGATCATCCTCGGGGCCTGTGCCGCGGCGGCTTTGCTGGTGTTGCTGGTGGGCACGGGGCTGGGGGACGTGCTGGCCCGCCACGCGACGATTCAAACGGCACTGTCCTGGGCCGGCATCGCCTGGCTGAGCTGGATGGCCTGGCAGATTTTCAGCGCGCCGGCCCAGGCCATCGATCCCGACCAGCCCGTCGAGGGACCGAGGCTCGGTCTGGTCGGGGCGGCCGGCTTGCAGTTGGTGAACCCGAAGACCTGGATGATGGCGCTGGCGGTGGTCAGCGTGTTTGCCGGCGCCGAAGCCGACCGTACCGTGCGGGTCCTGTGGCTGTCCCTGGCATTTTTTGCGATCTCGATTCCCTGCATGACCGTCTGGGCTTACCTGGGCCTCGGTGCTGCCAGGTTCTGCCGTTCCGCCGTGGCGATGGGACGGTTCAATCGGACCATGGCGCTGTTGCTGCTGGCCTCGGCGTGGCTGACCTTGCTGGTGTGAGGGGAGGTGACCTCCGTGGCTACCAAAGCCCGCAACCCCTTGCAACGGTTGCGCGGTTTTAAAAAACGGCCATTTCTTGGAGCATCGGGTTCGCGCCGGTTGAGCGCATCTCGATTGCCAATCGCCCCCAAGGATGGAGGTCCACCATGTCTACCCTCGATACCCATGTCGAGTTCATCCAGGCCCGGCTGCCCGCCTGGCTGAAACGAGCCGCACGACCCCAGCAGGAACGCTTCAAGGTACTCACCCGGCAACTGCAGCGCGACAGCGACGCGCTGAATGCGTTGCTTACCGACTTGCCATCGCCCTATGCCTTTACCCTCGATCTGCTCAAGGTGCAGCCGCAGCTCCAAGGCTGGATCCGGGTGAATGGCGGCGGCAGCGTCGCCGATGCAATACGCCGGGCACGGGTCAGGCGTGGGCCTTTCGTGACCGATCCCTCGTTGTCGGTGATCGAAGCGGCCATGGGCAACTACCCTCCCGCCGACGCGGTTATCGGGGGGGATTTCGATAAGAAGGGTGAGTTGTTCATCCAGGGCAGGCCGGGAGAATTCAACCAGGGGGACAGCCCAACGAACCGTGCGCCACTGGATATGACGCCGGCCAGTTTCGCCAGCCTCTGTCGGCAGGTGGACGTCGGTGGGGCATATCGGCGCAAGCTCGAACAGCGGCTGCCCCGCATCGCCGGTGAGACTCCGGTCGTAGCAAAGGCCTACATGGCGTATGCACGCAGCCTGTTGGCTCATGATGCCTACGAGGCGAAGTTGGCCGGACGCCTGGATAGCACCGGTGAACGGCTATTGGCCCATGCCGGTGTCCAGTTGGAAGCGCGGCCCGTGACGCCCTTGGCCTGCGAGGTCAAGGCGCTGGAGCTGCTGTCCGCGCCGTTGTTCGGTGCCCGGGTGTACTGGGGACTGGCGAGCGACGCCAGCGGTGTTCGTCCGATCGTCCTGCACATGCCCCACGATACCGTGGCTCCGCTCAAACAGTTCGCAAGTTTGCAGGCGCTATCGTCGGAGCTGACCGAGCGGGTCCGTAAACGCAGCTATCGCCAGAGCCTGACGCAATACTTCCCGCTGCGCCTGCAGGCGAGCCTGGGGGAGGCCCTGCACGATCAGGTGGAGTGGAGGATCACCGACAACCCCAATCTGTTCCAGGAAATCCATGCTCGCATCACCGGTTGGCGTGAGGGCGAGCAGGGTGAGAGCGGCAATCCCCGTCGCATTCGGATCCCCGTGCCCAGGGTCGCCTGGGGCCTGAATGAGGTGCGCGAGGATCATTGGCACGCCGCCTACCATGAGTGGCGGGGCCATGCGCTGGGCAACGCCTCGGCATTGATGGTGTCGACCCGGGATCAGGATTGGCGGGCGCTGCTGGCGCGGCTGGAATACTGGGAGAGTCTGCTCGAGCGTTCGCTGATGCTCGCGGCCACCTTTTTCCCGTTCTGCGTGCCCATCGGCATGGGGGCCGCGGTGGTCGGTGGGGTGCGCCTGGTGTATGAGATTTTCGAAGGTATCCAGGCGTTCAACGAAGGCCACGCACAAGAGGGGATCGAGCATATTTTCAATGTGCTGTTCGGGGTCGCTCAAGGCGCCTACCTGGGGTTCATAGGTGCAGCCATTGAACCCATGCCCGTGGCGGACGGTAGCACCCGGTTGTGGAATGGCGACGTCCGTCCCTTCGAAGCGCGGCGCCTGCCGCCGGTGGAGGCCGAGCAGGACGCCTGGGGCGTCTGGCGCACGACCGACGCGGCCTGGGTGCGGATCGAGGATCGTTATTTCGAAGTACAAGGCACACAGGACAATCTGAGCCTGCGCCTGCCGTCGGGGCACAGGGGCGTCACGCCGCCGTTGGAATGGAGCCGCGCCCGTGGCTGGCAGTGGGCGCATCGCAACCCGTTGCAGCGCGGTAATCTGGAGTTGCTGCGCACGTTTGCCGAGACACCTGCCGAGCTGGACAACCCTACGGTCCTCAGCGTGCAACGCCAGGTTGGCATCAGCGAGGCGCATTTGCGCTACCTGCAAGTCGAGGCACAGCCGATGCCAGCCATCTTGGCCGATGCCCTGGATGAGGCCCGGAACTGGCAATGGGTGCGGCACACCATTGACCGTCTACGCCGTGGCGAAGCCCCGGAGGGCATGCATTTTCGCATCGTCCAGACCCTCGCGGAGCTGCCGGGCTGGCCGGAAGACATGACGTTGCGCTACCACGATGGGATGCGAATTTACCCTGTGGGCGATGCGGCCGACACGCGCTCTATCCTGTTAATGCGAGCAGATCTCGCGCGGGATAACTGGGCCGCTCGAATCCTGGATGGGCTGAACGTGGATGAGCAGACCGCGCTGCTGGGCCAGAACAGCCTCGGCTTGCGCCCGCTGGAGCGCAGTCGCTTGTTGGCCGCGCGCTGGGCCGCGCGCCTGGAACGCGATGCCAAGCGGGTGACCCTGGCCATGGCAAAGTCAATCGCGCTTGACCCGCTGGCCGTTCCCTTGATCCGGGCGTTCCCGGGTTTGCCTGAGTCCATTGCCAACGAGCTTGTCCGCAACGTATCAGGTCAGGATCGACAACGGTTGCTGGAAGGACGGGTGACTGGAACACTCGGCAAGCAGGGGGCCGAAGCCTTGCGCGAACTGCGCCTGAGCCGGGCCTTGCGCGCCTTGGCGCGAGGTGAAAGCACGGTCGATCGAGACCGCATCGTCATCAACCTGCTGGCCAATACCCCTTCGTTGCGGGGGCGGCTGCACCTGCGCCTGTGGCTGCGCGAACTGCCGGACCCGATTGAGGTGGGGCAGGGTGGTTCGTTCAAAGTCATCCGCCAGGAAGGTGACCGGTATCGCCCCTTTGACGAAACCGGCGAGGAACTCGCGAGCGCCATGGACCTGGAAGGTGCGCTGCTCAGGGCGCTGCCGGATGATGCCCGCAGGGCGCTGGGCTTGAACATCTGGGAGGCGGACGAGTTACGTAACCAGTTGCTGGTGCAGGCCCTGGAGGACCGGCAAGCGTTGCGTCCCTACCTGGCGATGCGCCGCCTGGGCAGCCTTGGGTCGCGGCCTCTGTGGTTGAACGGGCACCTGGTTTATCCGCTCAGCGGCCGTGGCCGGCTGCCGCTGCAAGACTGGAGCGGTAGCTTGAACCAGCGACTTGAACGGCTGTATCCGGCTCACGCGGGGGATGCCCTGACACGGTTGCGGTTTGGCCTGGTCGAGCAGGCTCAACTCGAAGGCGTTCGCTTCGATGACTTGATCAACCGCCTGGAGAACGACTGGACCACCCTGGACCAAGGGTTGCGCCAGTGGGAAGAGCAGGAAGGATTTCACCATCCCGTCGAGCAGACGCTGGACCGTGAGGCACTGTTGGCGCAACGTCGGAGCGTTGCCCGGATTATCCGCCGTGCCTGGCAGCGCGCACCTGATCCGGGCAGCGAGGGCAGTGAACTGGTGGTGCGGATCGAAAACGTCAACCTCGGCCGGCTGCCTCCGGTGACTGTGCGCTTGGAACATATCGAGACGATGATCCTGACCAACCTGGGGCTGGTGGAGGATCCTTCGGATTTCCTGCGGATGTTCCCCGGCGTCGATTCGCTGAACCTGCAGGACAATCATCTCACCGCTGTCCCCGTTGCGGTGGCGCAGCTACGGGCATTGGTGGATCTGTCGTTGAGCCGCAACCCGCTGCACCTGGACGCGAATGTATTCGCACCTTTGCTGGGTACCGATCCCTATATCCCTTTGTGGACCCTGGACCTGTCGGGGATCGGCAGCGCACAGGCGGGCACCCATGCCGAGGTGATTGCCGCCATCGGCAGCCTGGCCGGAATACCCTCCCTGCGTGAAGTCATATGGGCCGACAACCTGAGTTTCACGCCTGAACAGTTGCAGGCCCTGACCTCTTCGCTGCCGGATTTGCGCTCGCTGAACCTGGCGCGCTGCGGCTTGCGCCTGGACGAGGAGGGCAGCGTGTTCCTGCGCACCGCCACGGCTTTGCAAGAACTGCGCTTGAACGAAAATAACTGCCGGGACCTGCCTGATCTGCCAGAGCTGGTGAATCTGATGACCCTGGAATTGAGCCGGACCGGACTTGACCGGGTGCCTCAACTGGCATTGTCAGTGCTGGCCAGGCACACCGAGGTGTTCATTGCCGATACGTTCGTCGTCGACCTCAGCGGCAATCGCATCACCAGCATCCAGGATGACCTGTTGCCTGTGCTCGCCCGCTTGAGCGACCTGGACTCCCTTGGGGTCTGGCTCGACGACAACCCGCTACCCAGTGTCCAGGCCAACGCCCTTCGGGTGATTTTCCCCGAGTCTTTCCGATACACCATCGATGATTGGCTGTACATTTCGCCCTCGCTCCAGAGGGCCCTGGAGGTCGCTCGCGATGATCCGGGAATGCGCAGCTTCATCGACTGGTTCTCTACGCTCGTGCGCGATGCCGATAGTGGAACAACCTCCGGGTTGTCATTCAGCGTTCGCCAGCGGGCGGCTGCGGTCTTGCAGCATTACATGGGCTCTCCGGGCGCCTATGACCGTCTGCCGACGTTGATCGGCGACTTCGACCAGCAACTGCGGCAACTGCGCACGCGTCTGCAAGCCCGTATTCTGGACAGGGAGCAGCCGGACCTCCCCGAACTGGAACTGCACTTCAGAATGTTCCAGTCGGTCATGCGCGCGCGCCTTTCCCGACACGGTGCGCCTTTTGCCGGTTTCCTGACGGATCACCTGTCCAATTGGGAATACGTGTTGATGGAGCGATTTCCCGACCCCGCGCAACTCGAAGCGCAGATGACCCGGGACGCGTTCATTGACTGGCTCAGCGATGCCCAGGACACGTTCAACAGCAACGATCAGACCCCGAGCCCGGGCGAGATGCTGTGGCGGCCCTACCTGGAATTGATGTCGCCCCAATGGGCTGAAGGGCTGGCGATCTGGGAAACCCTCGATGACGACCTGGTGAATGCCTTCAGCGGGCCGGTGAATCCATCCCGCTGGCCCCAGGTGATGCTGGACAACCTGGCACACCCGGACCCCGAGTTGCCCAGTGCCCTGGAGCCGGTCACGGAAGGCGGGCGAACGGTCTGGCGTCGTATCGGGCTAGAAGCCGTCGCGGATGTGGATTGGGCCGCCGGCCGGCCGGTGACCCTCACCGAGGATCAACTGCGCCGCACCATGGCCATCTACCGTTCGGTCAAGAGCCGGGAAGTCGAGGCCTTGGTGCGTCGGGTGACCATGGGCCTGGTCAATGCCTGGTGGCCGGTGCTGCCGCTTTGAAGACCAGGGCCTTCAGGCCACATTGACTGTCGACGTCGGGAAATTCCGGCGGGTTGGCCAGGCGTTCGCTGAAGGCCAACCCAGGGGCTTCGCGGGTAACTCCGTCGATGAGAAAGTCCGGGCCGGTGGCCGGGTCATTGCTGCAGGCCAGGACGGTGCCGTCGGCGGCCAGCAGTTCCGGCAGCCGGCGCAGCACCCGCTGGTAATCCTTGGTCAGCAGGAAACTGCCTTTCTGGAAGGTCGGCGGATCGATGATCACCAGGTCATAGGGGCCGCTGTTGATCACCTTGCCCCAGGACTTGAACAGGTCGTGGCCGAGGAAGCTCACCTGGCCCAGGTCATGCCCGTTCAAGCGATGGTTGTCGCGACCCCGGCTCAGGGCCGCGCGGGACATGTCCAGATTGACCACGTGCTGCGCACCACCGGCGATCGCCGCCACCGAGAAACCGCAGGTGTAGGCGAACAGGTTCAGCACGCGCTTGCCGGCGGCATTGGCCCGGACCCAGTCACGGCCGTAGCGCATGTCGAGGAACAGGCCGTTGTTCTGCTTCTTGCCCAGGTCGATCCGGTACTGCAAGCCGCCTTCGGTCAGGGTCCATTCATCGATGGGCTCGCCCACCAGCCATTGGGTGAGGCTCTGCGGCAGATAACGGTGTTGCACCGCCAGGGTATGAGCCTTGCTGTGTTGCCATGCCGGCGTGGCAGCGATGGCGAGCAGCGTCGACAGCAGGTCGTCCAACTGTTCAGGCGCAGGCTCCTTGAACAAGGAAACCAGCACCACGCCTTGGAGCCAGTCGACGGTGATCTGCTCCAGCCCCGGCCAGCAGCGCCCGCGGCCGTGGAACAGGCGACGGGTTTCTTCCGGCACGGATGCCAGGGCGGTCAGTAAGTGGGTCTGCAGGGTTTGAAGGGCTTCAGGGTTCATCAGGCAATGCCGGCGATTCGAAAGGCCGGCATTTTAACCACCCGCTGAATAGGCGCAATCCCTGGGAGCGATGGTATCTGTGGGAGCACAGCTTGCTCGCGATAGCGACAGACCAGTCAACATTGTTGCTGACTGACTTACCGCAATCGCGAGCAAGCTGTGCTCCCACAGAATCCTCACAGCAGGCTTCTGTCCGGTGGGCCGTCAGCCACCACTGGTCGCCAGAATGCTCGCCACCTGTTGCGGCTGGCAGTTGAGGTAGGCCGAACGTTTGAGCCAGCTTGGGTCCGGGTACCAGGAAAACATGAATTGCCCACCCTTGAGCTTGTCGATCACCTGGCGCGCCACCTGGGGGCGCACGGCAGGGCAACCCTGGCTGCGGCCGATACGACCCTGGCGCAAGCTCCACAAGGGGTTCACGTAGTCGGCGGCATGGATCACGAGGGCTCGGTCACGGGCCTGGTCATTGAAGCCAGGCTCCAGGCCATCCATGCGCAGCGAATAACCATGGGTGCCCTGATAACTTTCCTGCGTGCGGAACAACCCCAGGCTGGACTGGTAGCTGCCCAGGCGATTGGAGAACTGCGTGGCGAAATTCTCCCCGGATTTCTGCCCGTGGGCCACCAGGTCGCGCAGTACCAGCTTCTTCTGGCGCAGGTCGAAAATCCACAGGCGCCGGGCCGTGGACGGTTGGGAATAGTCGATCACCGCCAGGTGACGGGCCTGGCGCGCACCGTTGGCGACCGCGCATTGCATGGCGCTCAAGGCACTTTTGAGTGCCAGGGGATTGAGTTCCGGCGCGGCGTGGGCGAGGCTGTTGTAAAGCTGTTGAGCATTCGCCTGCTCGGCCAGCGCCGGAGCGCATACCGCGCCTAGCGCTGCCATGGCCAGGCAGAGCCGGCGAATGAGCGTGAGCGTGGCTGAAAAGAATCCACGCGGGTTTACAGGCTGATGTTTGTGTGCGGCATCCCGTCCGTAATTGTTCGTGTGCATCATGATGGCGGGTCGTACCTGTCGCAAAGTCAACCGTCAACGAGACGGCCATGGATTGGAGTAAAGCAGTTGTTCAAAAAGCCCGTATGTTACTTGAGCCTTTTATTGCTCGCTTCGCCATTGGTCGCGACAGCCGGTGACGTTTCGTTTGGCGATCTGCCACCGGTACAGGCCACGCTGGTGCGGTTATCGGAGGCTTGTCCGGTGCTGGCCGGCGGTGTCGACTTTCCGACGATGCTGAGCTTGCAGGCGTTCTACGAGCAAAACGCCGGCCAGGCCATCTGGTCGGACGACGAACGGCTGATGGCCTTGCGGGTTCAGTTGCAGCAACTGGCCGATGATGGACTGGACCCGGCCCGCTACAGCTTGCCGGCCGCCGATACCTCCCTGAGCCCGGCCTGTGTCGACATCGCCATCAGTCAGCGCTACCTGCAAGCCTTGCATGAACTGCGTTTTGGCTATTTGCCCCAGGACCGCCTGGAGCCGGTGTGGAAGGCCAGCCCGCAGCCCCAGGACCGCCAGGCCATGATCCTGGCCATTGCCGGGCCGGGCTTGAACAACCTGGCCGCCGCCTTTGAACAAGCCCGCCCAAGCCTGGAACTTTATCGCAACCTGCGCAGGCTTTATGCCCAGCAGCGGCAACAACCTTTGTCCGAATGGCAGCCGGTGCCCACAGGGGCCCTGTTGCAACCGGACAAGCAGGACACCCGGGTGCCGGCCCTGGCGCGACGGTTGTTCAGCGAAGGTTACCTGAGTGCGCCGCCGGCCGTGGGCGACGAGCATTACAGCCCGAGCCTGGTGGACGCGATGAAAAGCTTCCAACTCCGGCATTCACTGCAAGCCGATGGCGTGGTGGGGCCCTGGACCGTCACCGAGCTGAATGTCAGCCCGGCCATGCGCCGCGAGCAACTGCGAATCAATCTGGAGCGCATGCGCTGGCTGGCCCAGGACCTGGAACCTGACAGTGTGCTGGTCAACGTCGCGGCGGCCCAGTTGACGGTGTACCAGGGCGGCGCGCCGGTCTGGCAAACCCGCACCCAGGTGGGCCGGGCGGAGCGGGAAACGCCGCTGCTCAAATCCCGGGTGACGAGGCTGACCCTCAATCCCACCTGGACCATTCCCCCGACCATTCTGAAAGAAGACAAGCTGCCGGAGATCCGCCGCGATCCTGAGTTCCTCAGCCGCCAGAACCTGAAGATCATCGATCGCGATGGCCTGCCACTGATGGCGGAAGACATCGACTGGGATCATCCGGGCGACCTGATGCTGCGTCAGGATGCTGGCCCGAAGAATCCGTTGGGCAAACTGGTAATTCGCTTTCCCAACCCGTTTTCCGTGTACCTGCACGACACGCCCAGTCAGGCCTTGTTCAGCAAGGGACCGCGGGCGTTCAGCTCGGGATGTGTGCGGATCGAGCAAGTGATGCACCTGCGGGACCTGCTGGTGACTCCGGCCGAACGCCTGCGCACCGACACCCTGCTGGCCGATGGGCGGACCTATGAGTTCAGGCTGGCCAAGCCCATGCCGATCCTGTTGGGTTATTGGACGGTGCAGGCGGACAGCCAGGGCCAGGCGGTGTATATCCCGGATGTCTATGGGCGGGATGTGAAGCTGTCCGCGGCCCGCGGTCGAGCACTCTGAGTCACGCGGGGGTGGCACTCGGGTGGAGCTGTACCGTCTTGTCCACCGTCGCGAACAGCCGCTGGCCAATGCCGACGGCGGCTTGCAAGTGCAGTTGCGGATCGATGATTTCCGAGTCGAGCAAACGGTGCGAGCTCAGTACCTGGGCGCCGCAATAATCAAAAATGCCATGATCGATTTGCGTGGTCATCGCCTTGCCATAGCCATGACGCAGGAAGGAGTCGGCATCGGCTCCGCCGACCGCCACCAGATGGACGCGCAGATGCTGCAACTTCTGGATAAACGGCTTGTCGAGGCTGAAATCGAATGCCCAGCCGTTGGAAAATACTCGGTCGATCCAGCCCTTGAGCAACGCGGGCATCGACCACCAATAAATGGGGTAGACCAGTACCAGCGTATCGGCACGCTCGATTCGCGCCTGCTCGGCCAGTACGTCTGGCGGTGGCGAAGCTTCGCGGCGATGGACTGCGTGGTCGGCGAAACTGAAGCGCGGGTCGAAGCCTTCAGCGGCCAGATCGGCTATCTCGAAGGTATGGTTGGGATCGGCGTGGGTCAGGCCTTGGCCTATTTTTCCAGCAAGACTATGGGTAAGGGAACGTGGGTCATGATGAGCCACAACGATGAGTACGTGCATGGCAAAACTCCTGCTGGTAACAACGACGGGGAAGCGGTTATGCTTGGTTAAGTTACTCTTAGTAAGTTATGGTTGGTAAAGTAAGCATGTCAAGCACGGGTGAAAAATCGCAGTCTGTACCTCGTCGTCGCTTATCCCGGCAGGACCGGCAACGACAGCTACTGGACGTCGCCTGGCAGCTGGTACGGGAAGAGGGCAGTGACGCGTTGACCCTGGCCCGACTCGCGGATCGGGGCGGAGTGACCAAACCCATCGTCTATGATCATTTCGTCAGTCGGTCCGGGCTGCTGGCGGCGCTCTACCAGGATTTCGATGTCCGCCAGACAGGGCTCATGGACGCAGCCCTTGAAGCGAGCGAACCGACGCTGAAAGACCGGGCCCGGGTGATCGCCTCTTCCTATGTCGAATGCGTGTTGCAGCAGGGGCGGGAAATTCCGGGCGTGATTGCTGCGCTGACCAGTTCACCGGAGCTGGAAAACATCAAGCGGGAGTACGAAGCGATATTTCTCGACAAATGCCGGACCGTCCTCGAACCGTTCGCGGGTACGAGAACGATCACCCAGGCGAGCCTGCGAGCGATGCTGGGAGCAGCAGAGGCGCTGTCCAACGCGGCCGCCATCGGTGAGGTCAGCGCTGACGAAGCGAAGGAAGAGCTGTTTGTGAGTATCGTCGCGATGGTGCAGAGAGCCGCCCGCACTCCTTAAAACTGAGCACCGTAATCGCGAGCAGGCTCGCTCCCACATCGGACTTATGGCAGACGCAGCTTCTGTGTTCGTCACCAGACCCTGTGGGAGCGAGCCTGCTCGCGATGAGGCCTGCCTGTTCAACTCTGATCCTGCAAGAAACACTGCACTTTTATGAAGCCAGCAGCCTCGGGTCGCACCATGGGAAGGCAGCTGCCCCGGTGCTGCGGATTCTGGATTTCCAGGGTGAGGGGAAGGCCCTCTTCGCGGGCAAGCCCGCCCCGACAAGGGTAGAGCCGGTTGGAGCCTGTGGAATATGAGGGTTGGCACGCTCGCTGCAAGAGATCCCCCCAGGCCCGCCGCGAATACAATCGAGCGGGCAACCCCGTCGGTCAACGAAGATCGAGCGCCAGCAGGCCGGGGAATAACGGTAGATCGGGCGCAGTCGTCGGGTCGATACCGCACAGAACAGGCAAAGACGCCTGGAACCGCAAGGTTTCAGGCGTCTTTTTTTTTGCTTTCAAAACCGTGATGGGCTTTTGTCGGGTGCTTTCTATGAATTCCAACGTTGCTTCCCTGAACAAGCTGCAAACGCTGATCGTGATCGGCAATGGCATGGTCGGCCATCACTGCGTCGAACAATTGATCGAGCGCGGTGCCCTCAACCATTACCGTCTGCATGTGTTCAGCGAAGAGCCGATGCGTGCCTATGACCGCGTGCACCTGTCCGAGTATTTCTCTGGCCGCGACGCCGAATCCCTGGCCCTCGGCGAAGCCTCGTTGTACCAGACCCCCGGCGTCACGCTGCACTTGGGTGTGCCGGTGCTGGAGATTGATCGCCAGGCCCGTCAGGTTGTCACCGGCCAGGAACGCATCGGCTACGACAAGCTGGTACTCGCCACTGGCTCCTACCCGTTCGTGCCGCCCATCGAAGGCGCCGACGGTGACTCCCGCCTGGTCTATCGCACCCTTGAAGACCTGGACGCGATCCGCGCAGCTGCGACCAATGCCCGTCGTGGCGTGGTGGTTGGCGGCGGCCTGCTGGGCCTGGAAGCGGCCAATGCCCTCAAGACTCTCGGCCTGGAAGCCCACGTGGTGGAATTCGCCCCACGGCTGATGCCGGTGCAATTGGATGAGCAGGGCGGCCTGGCCCTCAAGGCGCGCATCGAAAAACTCGGTGTCGGCGTGCACCTGTCCAAGGGCACCCAATCCATCAGCGCTGGTGAGCACTACCGCTATCGGATGAATTTCGGCAACGACGACTTCCTGGAAACCGACCTGATCGTGTTCTCCGCCGGTATCCGCGCCCAGGATGCCTTGGCCCGCCAGAGCGATTTGCAGATCGGTCCGCGCGGTGGCGTCGTGATCGATGACCAATGCTTGAGCAGCGACCCGGACATCTATGCCATCGGCGAATGCGCGGCCTGGAACGGCAACATCTTCGGCCTGGTCGCTCCGGGTTACCAGATGGCCCGCAGCGTCGCGGCCCAGCTGAGCGGCGACAGCGGCGAGCCGTTCACCGGCGCCGACATGTCCACCAAGCTCAAGTTGCTCGGCGTCGACGTTGGCTCCATCGGCGACGCCCACGGCCACACGCCGGGCTCGCGCAGCTTCCAGTTCATCGACGAAACCAGCGCCAGTTACCGGCGACTGGTGGTGGACGCCGATGGCAAGCGTGTCATCGGCGCGGTGCTGGTGGGTGACAACAGCTACTACGACACCTTGCTGCAGTACATGCAGAACGGCATTGCGTTGCCCAAGGATGCCGCCAGCCTGATCCTGCCCACCTCCGAAGGCGCACCGACCCTGGGCCCGGCCGCGCTGCCCGCAGCGGCGACCATCTGCTCGTGCCACAACGTCACCAAAGGCTCGATCTGCGCGGCCATCGACGGCGGCTGCACGGATCTGGGACAACTGAAGTGCGACACCAAGGCCGGTACCGGTTGCGGCGGCTGCGCCGCGCTGGTCAAGCAGGTGTTCGAACATGAGTTGGTCGCCCGTGGCGTCACTGTCGACAAGAGCCTGTGCGAACACTTCGCCTACACCCGCCAGGAGCTGTACGCCCTGGTGCGGGTGGAAGGGATCATCAGCTTCGACGAATTGCTGGCCAAACACGGCCGTGGGCACACCGGTTGCGACCTTTGCAAACCAGCGGTGGGCTCGATCCTGGCTTCGTGCTGGAACCAACCGATCATGGATCCGTCGCTGGTGCCGTTGCAGGACACCAACGACACCTTCATGGCAAACATGCAGAAAAACGGTACCTATTCGGTGGTGCCGCGCATTGCCGGCGGGGAAATCACCGCCGACAAACTGATTGCCATCGGCGTGGTGGCGAAGAAGTACGACCTCTACACCAAGATCACCGGTGGCCAGCGCATCGATCTGTTCGGCGCCCAACTGCACCAGTTGCCGGACATCTGGGCCGAGCTGATCGAAGCCGGTTTCGAAACGGGCCATGCCTACGGCAAATCCACCCGCACGGTGAAATCCTGCGTGGGCAGCACCTGGTGCCGTTACGGCGTGCAGGACAGTGTGCAAATGGCCCTGACCCTCGAAGATCGCTACAAGGGCCTGCGCTCGCCCCACAAGCTCAAGTTCGCGGTGTCCGGTTGCACCCGCGAGTGCGCGGAGGCCCAGAGCAAGGACGTCGGCGTGATTGCCACGGAAAAAGGCTGGAACCTTTATGTCGCCGGCAACGGTGGCATGCGCCCCCGGCATGCGGAGCTGTTCGCCACCGACCTGGATGACGAAACCCTGATCCGCTACATCGACCGTTTCCTGATGTTCTACATCCGCACTGCCGACAAGTTGCAACGCACATCGGTCTGGCGTGAAAGCCTGGAGGGCGGCCTGGACTACCTCAAGGACGTGATCATCGAAGACAGCCTGGGCCTGGGAGCCGAGCTCGAAGCCCAGATGCAACTGGTGGTCGACCGCTACGAATGCGAATGGGCCAACGCCCTCAAGGATCCGGAAAAACTCAAGCGTTTCCGCACGTTCGTCAACGACAAGCGCGGCGATCCGGATGTGCATTTTGTCCGCGAGCGCGGCCAGCGTCGCCCGGTTCACGCCGGCGAACTTCACCTGATTCCCGTCACCGAGGAGGTGCTCTGATGAGCCAGTCAAACGTCGTTCGTATTCCCACCGCCGCCGCCCAGGTGCAATGGCGTGCCCTGTGCAGCCGCGAAGACCTGGTCCCCAACTCCGGCGTGGTCGCCTGGCACGACGGCAGCCAGGTGGCGCTGCTGTATCTGCCCGAACAGCAGGACAAGCCGCTGTACGCCATCGACAACCGCGACCCCAAGTCGGGCGCGAATGTCATCGGCCGCGGCCTGTTGGGCAGCATCAAGGGGGATCTGGTGATTGCCTCGCCGATGTACAAGCAGCATTTCCGCCTGGAAGACGGCCATTGCCTGGAGTACCCGGAACAGCGCCTGCGGGTGTGGCCGGTGCGGTTGAATGGTGATGTGGTGGAGATTGGCGAGGATTGATCGCGCCTTCGGGAACACTGCTTTTGTGGCGAGGGGATAAATCCCCTCGCCACAGGGATTGTGTCTGAATCGAATTTTGCTGTTTGCCCTTTATGTGAAGTTGGGGATCGATAATGAAAACCGCCGCTCAACTGGTGAAACTCAAGAGTGTGCAAAACCAGCACGTCCACAGCATTGCGCCTGACCAAACGGTGCTCGAAGCCCTGCGGATCATGGCCGAGAAGAACGTCGGCGCGTTGCCGGTGATCGAGGACGGCCAGGTGGTGGGAGTGTTCAGCGAGCGGGACTATGCGCGCAAGATGGTGCTGCACGGACGCTCCTCGGTGGGGACGTCGGTGCGCACCATTATGAGCGCGCCGGTGGTCACCGCCGACAGCCAGCAGAGCATCGAGCGCTGCATGGAAGTGATGACCGACAGCCACCTGCGGCACTTGCCGGTGCTGGATAACGGGCAGTTGATCGGTCTGCTGTCGATTGGCGACCTGGTGAAGCAGGCCATCGTCGAACAAGTGGATCTGATTCGGCAGTTGGAGCATTACATTCGCGGTCATTGAGGCCGTACCCACAGGTTACTATGGGAGCAAGGACTTGCCTTGATACCAGGCAGCCGGCGCAAACCCTGTGGGAGCAAAGCTTGCTCGCGATAGGGGCAGACCAGTCGACATTTTTGCTGGTTGACCTACCGCAGTCGCGGGCAAGCCTTGCTCCCACAGCCCACAGCCCACAGCCCACAGCCCACAGCCCACAGCCCACAGCGCCTACTGGCTTGGCCCTGGCCGATGCTGGCGCAACAGCTCGATCTGCTGGGCCGGAATCAACTCGCGCAAGGCCTTGTAGAGCGCCCGGGTTTCCAACAGGTTCCAGATGCGCAGCATGGTTTCCAGCGCATCGAGGGGTTTGCTGATGAAGTCCCGGGCACCGAGGGCCAGGGCACGCAGGCGGGTGTCCCGGGTGGCGTCGGCGGTCAGTACCAGGATCGGCAGGTAATCGTTGGCCGGAATGCGCCGGTTGAGTTGTTCCAGCACGGCGAAACCGTCGAACGCCGGCATGTGCAAGTCGAGGATGACCAGGTCCGGCTCGAAGCTGTTGAACAGATCCAGGGTGCGCAGAGGCTCGGTGCTGCTCAGCACATTGTGCAACCCTTCGCGGGCCAGCAGTTGTTCCATCAGGTCCAGGTTGGGGCGCTGGTCGTCGATGATCAGGATGCGCAGGTCTCGATTCATGCAGGCTCCGGTAAATAACGTTCAAGGTGGGCCAGGAAGGCCTGGATATGGATGGGTTTGGTCAGGATCGCCGTGGCACCGGCATCCTGGAGGGCGCGATGGGTCAGGTCGCTGGCATCGGCGGTGATCATCAGTACCGGGGTGGACGCGGTGGCCGGGGACTGGCGCAAGCGACGCAAGACTTCCAGGCCTTCCAGGTCCGGCAGCGTCACATCCAGCAGGATCAGTTGCGGCGCATGCTGGCGTGCCAGATCCAGGCCCATCTGGCCCTGCATGCTCGACAGCAGTTGGATGCCGGGGCGGCGCTGCATCAGGGTTTCTATCAACGCCAGGCTCGACAGGTTGTCCTCGATGCACAAGACCCTGCCATGGTATTCAACGGGCGGGCGAGTAACCGCCAGGGCCGCGATAGGCGGCAAATGCGTGGTGACGACCTGGGCGCCTGGCAACTGCAAGGTGAAACAACACCCTTCGTTCGGCACACTGCGCACCTGAAGATTGCCCTGCATCATCTCCAGCAGGCTTTTGCTCAGGGATAGGCCGAGCCCGGTGCCCTCGACCTGGGGATCGGCGCCCAGGCGCTCGAACGGCTTGAACAACTGGTCCAACTGCTCCGGGGCGATGCCGCGCCCGGTATCGCTGACGGCAATGTCCACCCGTTTGTCCAGGACGGCCACCTCAATGCGCACTTCACCCTCGGGCCGGTTGTATTTGATGGCGTTGGACAACAGGTTGAGCAGCACCTGGACCAACCGCTGACGGTCGGCCAGCACACCGCTGCCATCGGGCAGCGGCGGCAGCTCGGCCAGGTGAATGCCGGCGTCGGCAGCCATGGGTGAAACCAGCGTCAGGGCTTCGTGCAGAACCGTCGCCAGGGGAATTGGCTCGATGTTCAGCGGCAAGCGACCCGCCTCGATCCGGGCAATGTCCAGCACCTCGTTGATCAACGCCAGCAGGTGCTGGCCGGCGCGCAGGATGTGGCTGACCTGGGGACGCTGACCGGCCGTGGAGTCCATGTCCAGCAGTTGCGCGAAGCCGAGGATGGCATTCAAGGGCGTGCGCAGTTCGTGGCTCATGCGCGAGAGAAATTCGCTTTTGGCCCGGCTGGCGCTTTCCGCTTCTTCGCGGGCGGTGCTCAGGGCCATCTCGGCGGCACGCCGGTCGGTGATGTCACGGGTGATCTTGGAGAAGCCGCGCAGGGCGCCGGTGCTGTCGTACTGAGCGGTGATGACCACGCTGGCCCAGAAGCGGCTGCCGTCCTTGCGACAACGCCAGCCTTCTTCCATGTAATGGCCGTCGCGCATGGCTTCGCGCAAGGCCATCTCCGGATGCGCCGGGCATTCTTCGGCCAGGTAGAAAAGCGAAAAATGCTGGCCGATGATTTCCTGCTCGGTGTAGCCCTTGATCCGTTCGGCGCCGGCGTTCCAGGTGGTCACGTAACCCTTGGCGTCCAGCGCGAAGATCCCGTAGTCCCTCACGCCGTCGATGATCAGCCGCAGGCGCTCCTCGTTGTCGCGCAGCGCCCGCTCGCGCTCGGCCAGCAATTGTCCGGCCTCCACCAGGCGGGTGCCCAACTGGCCGATTTCATCCTGCTCCGGCGGTTGCGGCAGCAAGGGTTGGCCCAATGCCAGGCGCTGGGCGTTACGTTGTACCTGCTGCACCCGAGCCACGATGCCCTTGGACAGGAACAGCACCGCGACAATCGCGCCGAACAGGCCGCACACCGCCGCCAGTAAGGTGGCGAGCAACAATCGCATGCGAGTGGCCGACGCGGCGGCGCTGCGCTCGGCGAGCAGGGCATCCTCGCGGATGCGCATGGCGTTGATCTGTTCGCGCAGCACGTCCAGCACTTGCTTGTTCTTGATCAGGAGCGCGGTGATGGCCTCGGTGTCGCCACTCTTGCCGCTGCGCAGTTCCACCAGCCCGTTGAGTTTCTCATCGATCAGCGGGGTGATGGTCTGGAGGTGTTCGCGCATCCTGGCGTCGCGGACATTGTGGTCCAGGCGTTGCAGGGCAGCCTCGATCAGCAGCGTGGCCTGTTCATAGCCGGGCAGGAAGTCCTCGCGTCGGGTCAGCAGGTAGCCACGTACACTGGCCGCCGCTTCCGCCAGCAGGGTATGCACCGTCTGAATATCGCCCTGGACACGCAGTACCCGACGGACATCTTCTTCGGCCCGGGCAGTCTGGCGCTCGGTGATGTAGATCAGCACCAGCGACAGCAGCAGCACCACCAGCGGCAGGGAAATCACCACCAACGCCTTGCCCCGCAGCGGCAGGTCGGCCCAGCGGCGGGCCGCGAGGTATTTCATGGCCATTGCCCGGCGGGTTGTGCCACCAATCCCAGGGCGATGCCTCGCACGGCGGCCTGGGTCCGGTCGGCAGCCCCGAGCTTGCCGATGACCCGCTCCACATGGGCCTTGGCCGTACCGGGGGCGATGCCGAGCTTTTCCCCGATTTCACGGTTGCTGAAGCCGCCCGCCACCAGTCCCAGCACTTGGCGTTCCCGCGCAGTCAGGGCCTGGAGCTGTGCAGTGCCGCTGCTGCCACGTTCGGTCATGCGCCGCAACAGGCGCGCGCTGACTGAACTGTTCAGTGCTTCTTCGCCCCGGGCGACCCGTTTGAGTGCGTCCAGCACTTCATCACGGCTGGCATCCTTGAGCAGATAGCCGACGGCGCCGGCACCGATGGCCGCCTCCAGATGGTCGGGGCTGTCGTCCATGGTGAAGATCACTACTTTGATGCCTGGCTGGCGCTGCTGCAGGATGCGCGCCGCGCCGAGGCCGTTGAGCACCGGCATGCGGATGTCGAGAATGGCGATGTCCGGTTGCAGCTGTTCGCACAGGTCGAGGGCTTCCTGGCCGTCGCGGGCCTGGGCGATGACCTCGAACCCGGCATTGCCGGCCAGCAGGGCGATGAACCCGGCGCGGGTGACTTCGTGATCGTCGGCCAGCAGCAGCCGTAAAGGAGAGGTCATGGATGTGCTCCGTGGAGGGGTAGCGGCACGCTGGCCTGCAATCGGGTGCCGTCGCCGGGCCGGCTCAAACATGTCAGTTGGCCGCCCAGCAGGATGGCCCGCTCCTGCATGGCAGCCAGGCCCAGATGGCGAGTGCCGTTGGTTTCGATGGGTTGCTCCAGGGCAAAGCCACGGCCATTGTCTTCCACCCGCAGGGCCACCTGGCCGTCGCTGATCGAGAGTCCCAGGCTCACGTGGCCGGCCCGGGCGTGCTTGAGGATGTTGTTGATGCCTTCCTGGGCGATGCGGAACAGGGCGATTTCGGTATTGCCCGGCAGACGCGCGGCGCTGTGTTCGACCCAATCCACTGTCAGGCCGGCCTCGCGCAGGCGATCGGCTTCCTTGTCGACGGCTTTGTAGAGGCCGAAATCATCCAGCACATGGGGGCGCAGGCCGCCGATCAGTTGCCGGCCCTCACCGACACAACCCTGGGCCAACGCCAGGATGGTTTGCAGTTCGCTCGCCAGGTCGGGCGGCAACACCGGACAGCGTCCGGCGAACCCCTGCAAGCGCTGATGCAGGCCGGCCAGGTTCTGCGCGAGACCGTCATGCAGGTCATACGCCACGCGCTTGCGTTCGTCTTCCTGGGCCGTGAACAGCCGGTGGACCAGTTCGGACATGGTGCGCTCGCGGGCCTGGAGGGCTTCGAGTAGCCGATGGTTCTCCAGGTGCGCGGCCAGCAGGGTCGCCAGCAATTGCAGGGATTCGATGTCTTCGTTGTCGGGCGCGCTGATGATCACGCTGTTGCCCAGCAACAACACACCGAACACTGTCCCGTCGGCGGCTCGCAGCGGGACCCGCAGGACCTGGGGCAGGGGACTGTCGGGGTATTCGAGCCACTGCGGGCCGGATAGTGGCGAATGAGCGAGGCTGGCGAGCCAATCGAGTCGCTCGCCATTGCCATGGCTGGCGAGGGCGCTTGCCGGGTGATCGGGTGTCCACTCCAGCAGCAGGCCATGGTCCATGGCGATGAACGCGCAGGCCCTTTGCACAACACGCTGGCGCATTTGCGCCAAGGGCAATCGGGTCAGTTCGTGGCCAGTGCCCAACAACAGGCCCAGGCGCGCGGCGCGGCTTTGCGACTGACGATACTGGCTGCGAATGGCCAGGGCGCTGCCGGGATCATGGGGTGGGCTTTGCATGGGGGCTCCAGCGTGAAAGGGACCGGTCCGGTCGCGACATGGGTATTAGAGCGCGTCATCGGCGCCGGGCCTATCTGCCGATCGGCATAGTCGATTGGCACCGGTTGGCCGATGGCGGGGGCCGTTGCGAACGGCAAAGTGGGGCCATTGAAACCGACGCTATTAATACCGAAAGGAACGCTACGATGAAAATGAAAACCCTGGCCCTCGCCACTTTTTTTGTCCTGACCACGCCTTTTGTCCATGCCGCCGATGCCACGCCTTTTGTGTATCGCACCGTGGCCGAACAACCCAAGAACGTGAATGATCGGGAGATCGCTGCGCTGTTCGACCAATGGAACAAGACCCTGCAGAGCGGCAGTGCCAGCGCGATGACCAGGCTCTACGCGCCGGATGCGATTCTGCAACCGACCCTTTCCAACAAAGTGCGCACCACGCCGGCGCAGATCCAGGATTATTTCGAGCACTTCCTGGCGGGCAAGCCGGTCGGGCAGATCAACTACCGGGAAATCCGCCACCTGGGTCCCGATGCGGCGATGGACAGTGGGGTCTACACCTTCACCCTGACCAATGCCGATGGCAGCAAGAAGGATGTGCAGGCGCGCTACACCTACCTCTACGAGCGCCTGAACGGTCAGTGGAAGATCATCAACCACCACTCTTCGGCCATGCCGGAAGTGCCGCAAGTCCTGCACGCCAGCCACTGATATCCCACGCCACCCGAGCGCCCTTGATCCCAAGGGCGCTTTTTTTGTGTGTCAGAAAGACCCCTGTGGGAGCGGGCTTGCTCGCGAAAGCGGTAGACCTGCTTGCATCGATGTTGACTGACCCATCGCTATCGCGAGCAGGCTCGCTCCCACCATGTCCCGGTTGAATCCAATCCCAGCGTCTGGCCGCCGCCCCACAGTATTGCGCGGCGTCTGCGAAAGTCCTGAATGCCCACAATTCCCCTGTGGGAGCGAGCCTGCTCGCGCTAGCGATGGGTCAGCTTGCATTGGTGTTGACTGGCAGACCGCCATCGCGAGCAGGCTCGCTCCCACAAGAGATGGTTGGCCTAGAGCCCTCGGTTTCGCCTTTATTTACACATCTCGCCGCACAAAGGACTTGGATTAGCTCGCGAACATTAATTAGAATCAGTCTCATTTAAGACATTCCATGCGCAGGGCTTCTTGACATGTTTGATGCAGCTACGCCGGCGGAGCACTCCCTTCACGCGTTGTACCGTGACCATGGCGGTTGGCTGGAAGGCTGGTTGAGGCGGCGCATGGGCAATGCCTGGGATGCGGCGGATCTGCGCCAGGATACTTTCCTGCGGGTATTGTCCAGTGCCCAACCCCTGGCGGACCTGCATGAACCACGGGCCTATCTGCTCACAGTGGGCAAGCGGCTGCTGAGCAATTTCTATACCCGTCGCAACCTGGAACAGGCTTACCTCGATGCCCTGGCAAGCCTGCCCGAAGAGTGCGTTCCGTCCCCGGAGCAACGCTGGCTGCTGCTGGAAACCCTGCATGCCCTGGACGAATTGCTCGATGGCCTGCCGCCCCAGGTGCGGCGGGCTTTTTTGTGGAGTCAGCTCGAAGGCCTGGGTTACCGGGAAATCGCCGAGCGCATGCAGGTGTCCGAACGCACCGTCAAGCGCTACATGGCCCAAGCCTATGAGCATTGCCTGCTGGTGGACTTTTGATACGTCCGGCCCCGTCGTCCGAGGCTCGGGAGGTCGCCCGGGCGGCTGCCCGCTGGCTGACCCTGATGGAGTTCGGCGGCAACGAGTTCGACTCCGCCGGCCTGCAACGCTGGCGCGACAGCAGCGCTCACCACGAAGCGGCCTGGCAGAAGGCCCAGCGGCTGCGTCAGCGCTTCGCCGGGGTGCCGCCTTCGCTGGGCATGGCGACCCTGGATCGTCCAGCCTTGCCCCGGCGTGCCGTACTCAAGCGCGCATTGGGCGTCGTCGCGCTGGTTCCGACGGCCTGGATGCTGGGCCGGGCGTTGCCACTGGACGCCTGGCGCGCCGATCTGCACACCGCCACCGGCGAACAGCGGAGCTGGTCGCTGGTCGATGGCAGCCTCTTGCAACTGAACACCGACAGCGCCGTGAACCTGGATCTCAAGGCCCGGCGCCTGAGGCTGGTGCAAGGCGAAATGGCCCTTAAGGTCAGTGGCGTCACGCCCTTGGCTGTCCAGGCGCCCTATGGGCTGATTACCGTCAACCGGGGTGAAATCTGCGTGCGCCTGGGTGAGCAAGGTTGCCGGGTGTCGGTGGTCAGCGGTTCGGCACAGCTGCAACCGTTGCACGGACCTGTGCTGCGGCTGGAGGCGGGCCAGCAGGCCAGCCTCCACGCAGCAGGCGCAGGGCCAGTGGTCGGGCTCGACGTCACGCAACCGGGTTGGCGCGACGGGGTGCTCGTGGCGCAGAACCAGCCGCTGGGGGACTTTCTCCGTGAGCTGGGCCGCTATCGTCCGGGTGTGCTGCGCTGGGACGACGCCCTGGAGTCGCTTCGGGTAACCGGCAGTTTCCGTCTGGAAAACACCGATAAAGTCCTCGCTTTACTTTCGGCCAGCTTGCCCCTGGATATCCAGATGCGCACCCGTTATTGGGTCACTCTGACGCTTCGAAAAAATATCGCCTGAAGCCTGTCCCCTTTTTTTGTCTCGCTTGTCATTCAAGGCAAGTGCACAAAAACGAGAGCTCCTTCCAATGTCCGCAGTAGTCCCTTTGCATGTTCGCCCGGCCCTTGCCGGCTGGCGTCCGCTGTTGAACCTGAGTCTCATGCTGAGCCTGAGCGCCAGCCCGTTCTTCATCTCATCCAGCCATGCCGAAGAAGCGGCCCGGCGCAGCTACCAGGTGCCGGCCGGCAGCCTCAGCGCGGCACTGACCCGCTTCGCCGGGTTGGCGGGTGTCAACCTGTCGGTGGATCCGGCGCTGGTGAGTGGTCGCAACAGCGCCGGACTCTCGGGCGAATATGGGGTGGAGGAGGGGTTTGCCCGGTTGTTGCAAGGCTCCGGCCTGCAACTGCAATCGGTGGGTGAACAGGCCTACATCCTGGCCCCGGCGCAGGAAGGGGGGAGTCTGCAACTGGCGCCCACCTCGATCCTCGGCGCCGCCAGTTCGGAGGAGGGCGAGGCGTACGCCGGTGGCCAGGTCGCGCGTCGTGGTTCCCAAGGCTTGCTGGGCTCGCGCGACTTCATGGAAACGCCGTTCAGCATGACCACCTACACCAGCGAGACCGTCAAGAACCAACAGGCCCGAACCCTGGGCGACCTGGTCAACAGCGACCCCTCGGTGCGTGCGACCAACCCGGCGGGTGGGCGGTATGAGCAGTTCACTATCCGCGGTTTCAGTCTGTTCAACAGTGATGTGGCCTACAACGGCCTCTACGGCATCCTGCCGACCTATACGATCGACATGGAAATGGCTGAACGCGTCGACATCCTCAAGGGACCGAGCCAGCTCATCAACGGCATCTCGCCGCGAGGCAGCGTAGGCGGCGGGATCAACGTGGTGCCCAAGCACGCCACTGACAAGCCCATCACCTCGTTCACCGGCAGCTACGCGTCCAACAACCAGCTCGGCGGTGCCGTGGATGTCGGCCGACGTTTTGGCGAAGACAACAAGTTCGGCATTCGCTTCAACGGTGTGAAGCAGTCCGGCGACACCGAATGGGATCACCAGAGCGTGGACCGCGAGATGGCGGTGGTTGGCCTGGACTTTCGCGGCGAACGGCTGCGTCTCTCCACGGACATCGGCCATACCGAGCGCGATACCGATGCGCCGCAGGAACGTGTGCAGGTCGGCGCCAACGCACAGGTCCCCCATGCCAGCGATGTGCGCAGCAACTATGCCCAGCCCTGGAGCAAGGCACGCACCAACGACACCTTCGGCATGGTGAACGCCGAGTACGATGTCAGTGACTCAACGATGCTATACGGCGGTGTCGGTGCGCGTGAGAGTCATCATGATTTTCTTCGGCATAATGTTTCGATCACCAATGATGCTGGCGATTTCACTGTTTCCCCCCGTGATTTCTCTCGGGATGAAAGTGTCCGTACGGCCAATGTCGGGGTGCGCAACTGGTTCCACACCGGGCCGGTAAGTCATGAAGTCAACCTGGCCGCCAGCTATTTCTACATGGACTTCACCAACGGCGGTGCCCGCTATGCCAACGGCAGCAGCAACCTGTATGACCCGGTGGAAACCACGACGCCAAGTACTCCTACGCGCAAGGATGACAAGGTCTACACCGAGAATCACTTCAGCGGCGTGGCGCTATCCGATACCCTGGGTTTCTTCGATGACCGCTTGCTGCTGACCCTTGGTGCCCGCTGGCAGCGGGTGGAAGTGGATGACTGGACCGCAGGGATCAAAGGTGCAACTGCCTATGATGAGGAAAAAGTCTCGCCATCGGGCGGCATCCTGTTCAAGGCCACCGATAAACTGTCGCTGTATGCCAACTACATGGAAGGCCTGAGCCAGGGCAAGATCGCGCCGTCAACCTCGATCAACGAGGATGAGATTTTCCCGCCATTCATCAGTCGCCAGGTCGAGGTAGGGGCCAAGTACGACGCCGGTCCGTTCGCCTTGACTGCCGCTCTGTTCCGGATCAAGCAGCCGGCCTACGCGACCGACGCCACGACACGTGTCTTCGGTCCGAATGGCAAGCGTGAAAACACCGGCGTGGAACTGAGCGTCTTCGGTGAACCCCTCAAAGGCACCCGCTTGCTAGGTGGCGTGATGTACATCGACAGCGAGCTGACCAACACCACCGGCGGCACTTACGACGGCAACCGCGCGCCGGCCACGCCGAAGTACAACATCAATCTGGGCGCTGAGTGGGACGTGCCGACTGTGCAGGGCCTGACCCTGACTAGCCGCGGCATCTATTCCAGTTCGCAGTATCTGGACCAGTCCAACACCAAGGAAATCGATTCCTGGGTACGCTTCGACGTCGGTGCACGTTACGGCTTCAAGGTCGATGAAAAGAACATCACCCTGCGTGCCAACGTCGAGAACGTGGCGGATAAACGCTACTGGAGTTCAGCCGGGGCTTCGGATGACAGCGAGCCCGGTCTGACATTGTCGACCCCGCGCACCTACCTTCTGTCGGCTACCGTGGATTTCTAAACGGTGTACAGCTCCAGGGACGGAGCTATTTACCTATTGTTATATATCGTTCTGATTTTGGTTGATATTAATCTGCAATTATTTGAGGCCTGTAATTCGATATAAAAGCTGATTAACACTGCTTTCGGTGCTGATATTAAAGTGCCTTGTTCCTATGTTTATTCCTGAATACTCCAATTCATTTCGGTGAATTTCCCCTGCGCGTCATTTAATAAAAATGGATCGCGGAAAATTCCCAATTTATTTGAAATTAAATATTGCACTCATCAGCGAATGAGAATAATTTGCATATCGGGACTTAATCAGGATTGATTCTCATGTTGAATGAAAGCGCTGTACGCATCGATTCTTTGCAGAAGGACAATGCACATTATCTGCGCCGCCAAGGCCAGTTCGAATCCAATGTTCGCAGTTACCCGCGCAAGTTGCCCCTGGCCATCGCCAAGGCCCATGGCGTCTGGGTGACGGACGTGGAAGGCAAGACCTACCTCGACTGTCTGGCGGGGGCCGGGACGTTGGCATTGGGGCATAACCATCCTGACGTCATGGCCAGCATCGATTACTTCATCTCCTCGGGCATGCCCATGCACACCCTGGACCTCACCACACCGCAGAAGGACGCCTTCAGTGAAAAGCTGTTGAGCCTGCTGCCAGGGCAGGGACGCGACTATTGCCTGCAATTCTGCGGGCCGTCCGGGGCGGACGCGGTAGAGGCGGCGCTCAAGCTGGCCAAGACGTTCACCGGGCGCAGCAGCATCATCAGCTTCAGCGGCGGCTATCACGGCATGACCCACGGTGCGTTGTCGGTGACGGGTAACACCGGGCCGAAAGACGCTGTGGCGTCCTTGATGCCGGGCGTGCAATTCATGCCGTACCCCCATGAGTATCGCTGCCCACTGGGCATCGGCGGTGAAGCCGGGATCGAAGCGCTCGGCTATTACTTCACCCAGTTCATCGAGGATGTGGAAAGTGGTGTGTCGCTGCCAGCGGCGGTGATCCTCGAGGCGGTGCAGGGTGAGGGCGGCGTCAACTGCGCCCCGCCCCAATGGTTGCGCCGTATCCGCGAGGTCACCCAGCGGCACGGTATCCTGCTGATTATCGATGAAGTCCAGGCGGGCTTTGGTCGCACCGGCAAGATGTTCGCCTTCGAGCACGCCGGGATCGAGCCGGACATCATTGTCATGTCCAAGGCGGTAGGAGGGGGATTGCCGCTGGCGGTGCTGGGCCTCAAGCGTGAGTTCGATGCGTGGCAGCCGGGCGCTCACACGGGGACGTTCCGGGGCAACCAGATGGCCATGGCCACGGGGTTGGCGACGCTCAACGCCTTGCAGCAACAGGACCTGCCAGCCCAGGCCGCACGTCGTGGCGCCTGGCTCAAGACTCGACTGGTGGAGCTGCAGCAACGTTATCCGGCCCTCGGCCAGGTGCGAGGGCGTGGGCTGATGCTGGGCATCGAGATCGTCGATGAGCGCCAGGCCCCCGACCGCCTGAACAGCTACCCGGGCGACCCCATCCTCGCCGTCGCCATTCAGAAACACTGCTTCGACCACGGACTGTTGCTGGAGCGAGGGGGGCGCCAGGGCAACGTGATCCGGTTGTTGCCGCCGTTAATCATCGACGATGAGCAATGTGCCCTGGCAATGGAACGATTTGAACAAGCGTTGCAGGCTGCACTTTCGCAAGAGCGCCATTAAACAACCACTCGATATATACGTGGCTATATCAGTCATATCAGTCACTGGTTAAACAGCATTAAACAAATTTCCCAGAGTTGGGAAGGCGGGCACCTATTGTCTTGTCGCTGAACACAAAGCGAACTTGCCCAGACATGAAGTCATCCGTAACCCGCAGGTTACGAGGAGCAACTATGCAATATCCCGATCGTACTGCTTTATCCCACCGCGTCAGCGAATTGGCGAGCACTCGCGCCTTGCTCAATTGTTTGATCAAAGAGTTCGCGCTGCCGGAAAACTGCCTGGATTATCACTGGCCCCAGGATATGCGCGGCATTGCACCTGGAAGTTATCTGGAAGGGCTGCAATCGAAGGGGATTCCCCTGACCATCAGCCTGCCCAACGGCCAACAGTTCTTCGTGCTGGTGGATCGTCGCGATCGTCTTGGCAGCCATCGCTACCTGTCTGATGTGTATGCGCGTCAGGGCGATACGTCGTGGAGCAACCTGGCGTTCCCCGAGTTCGTCGCGCAACTGCTCGGTGCCTGTGAGCACATGACCCGTGCCAGCAACGACGAGTTGCTCGAACAGGTGCTGCAAAGCCAGTCCCTGACCGCCGCCATCGTCGCCCACAACATCGACGGTAATGGTCCGGCGCCACTGAGCAACTACCTGGCCAGCGAGCAGGGGTTGTGGTTTGGTCATCCGAATCATCCGGCGCCCAAGGCGCGGCTCTGGCCAGCCCACCTGGCCCAGGAAACCTACGCTCCCGAGTTCCAGGCCCGGACAGCGTTGCACCTGTTCGAGGTCCCGCGCGAAGGACTGCGGATCTCCGCCAACGGGCTGACCGAAGAGCAAGTGCTGGCCGGATTCGCCGATCAGAGCCGTGCCCGGCCGGACCGGGCGATCATCTGCCTGCACCCGGTCCAGGCACAGCTGTTCGTACAGGACCGGCGGGTGCAACAGCAACTGGAACTGGGCGAGCTGCGGGACCTGGGCACCACTGGCGCGCTGGCCAGCCCGACGGCCTCCATGCGCACCTGGTACATCGAAGGGCATGACTATTTCATCAAGGGCTCGTTGAACGTGCGCATCACCAACTGTGTGCGCAAGAACGCCTGGTATGAGCTGGAAAGCACACTGATTATCGACCAGTTGTTCCAGCGCTTGCAGCAGATCCAGCCGCAAACCCTGGGAGGCCTGTCCACCGTGGCCGAGCCGGGTTCGTTGAGCTGGGCGCCCAAGCATGCGAGCGAAGCCGACAGCCACTGGTTCCGCGAGCAGACCGGCGCGATCCTGCGCGAGAACTTCTGCCGTCGCGGCGGCGCAGACGTGAGCATCATGGCCGGTACGCTGTTTGCTCGGGATATTCATTCCCAGCCGCTGGTCCATGAATTCCTGCAAGGTTTCAACGGCCGGACATTGGATGACGGGCAATTGCTCGACTGGTTCGACCGCTACCAGGCGCTGCTGCTGCGTCCCGTGCTGGCGTTGTTTTTCAACCATGGCGTCGTGATGGAACCCCATCTGCAGAACAGCGTGCTGATTCACGACGACGGCCAGCCACAGCAACTGCTGCTGCGGGACTTCGAAGGTGTCAAGCTGACCGAGGAACTGGGCATGTCCGGCATTGACGTCGGCCTGCATCCCCGGGTGCGCCAGTCGCTGGTCTACAGCCGTGAGCAGGGCTGGAGTCGCATCAGTTATTGCCTGCTGATCAATAATCTGTCGGAAGCGGTGCTGGCCCTGAGCTGGGAGCGTCCGCACCTGGCCCCGTTGATGTGGGAACGGGTGGCGCGTCAACTGCGCAGCATTCGTCAGGAACTGGTACGGCCGGCGCCGGAACTGGACGCGTTGATCGCCGGCGAATCGATTTCCTGCAAAACCAATCTGAAGGTGCGCCTGGCCGCCAAGGCCGATCGTCAGGCCGGTTACGTCAGCCTGCGTTCGCCCTGGGGCGAGGAGGTGCGTTATGCGTGATCTGCCTGAAACAGTGATGGCCGCCATTGATGCGGCCCGACGCACCAGCGAAGACCCACTGGCGCTGTTTGTCTATGACCTTGAGGCGCTGACCCGTCATGTCAGCGACGTCATGGCCGCGCTGCCCGCCGGTGTGGAGCTGTATTACGCGATCAAGGCCAACAGCGAAGCGCCGATGCTCGCGGCCCTGGCCCCCCTGGTCAGTGGATTCGAAATTTCCTCGGGCGGCGAGATCGAGCGGGTCGTGGCATGCCCGACGCGTAAGCCCTACGTGTTCTCCGGGCCGGGCAAACTCGATTCGGATCTGCGTGCCGCCCTGGAGAACCGGGTCGAGGCCATCCATTTGGAAAGCCTCAATGAGATCGACCGCCTGCAACGTCTTGCGCAACAGGCCGGTCGCGTCCAACCGGTGTTCATCCGCATCAACCCGCAGTTGCCGTCGACCCTGTCGAGCAAACTGGCGATGGCCGGCACCGCGACGCCCTTTGGCATCGACGAAGCGGAACTGCCGGAAGCCGTGCGAAGGGTGCAAGCGTTCAGTCACCTGAGCCTCAAAGGCTTCCATGTGCATGCGATGTCCCATCAGAACTCGGTGGAACGTCACGAGCAGTTGCTGGATTTCTACCTGCAGCGCTGGACCGAATGGAAGGCGTTGGCGACCGGGGATGAGCAGCCGACCCACCTGAACGTCGGCGGCGGCATTGGTGTCGACTACCTGAGCGGGCAGCGCTTCGATTGGCAGCGTCTGTGCCGGCACCTGGGCAAGTCCCTGGCGCAGCATGAGCAGCCACCGGTGGTGCGCTTCGAGCCCGGCCGCTTCATCAGCGCATTCTGTGGTTACTACGTGATCGAAGTGCTGGACACCAAGACCAGCCATGGCGAGCACTTCCTGGTCTGTCGGGGGGGGACCCACCAGTTCCGTCTGCCGGCGGCCCAGAGTCACGATCATCCGGTCATTCACCTGCCACGTCGGCGCAAGCCGCAGCCGGACACCGCGCAGGCCTGGACCGTGGTCGGCCAGCTGTGCACGCCCAAGGATGTACTGAGTCGCGGCCGCCAGTTGCAAGGGGCCGAGGTGGGGGACCTGTTGGTACTGCCCATGGCCGGTGCCTATGGCTACAACATCTCCCACGCGGACTTCCTGTGTCATCCGCGTCCGCTGCAACAGTTTGTCGGCGCCACTGCGACTGGAGCGCGGTTGTGACGGTGCCGCGTCACTGGGTGGTGATCAACGTCATGCTGGGCACCCTCACGGTCAGCCTCAACAACAGCTCGCTCAACCCGGCGTTACCGGCGTTCATGGCGGCGTTCGCCATCGGACCACTGATGGCGACCTGGATCGTCGCGGGTTTCATGACCGCCATGGGCATGACCATGCCGCTGACCAGCTTCCTGAGCCATCGCCTCGGCCGCAAGCGCTTGTACTTGTGGGGCGTGGCGCTGTTCATCGGCGGTTCGCTGATGGGCGCGGTGGCTGACTCGATAGTGCTGGTGATTGCGGCGCGGGTGGTCCAGGGGATCGCCAGCGGGCTGATGATCCCGTTGTCCCTGGCAATCATTTTCTCGGTGTATGCCAAGGACGAGCGGGGGCGGGTCACGGGGCTGTGGAGTGCCGTGGTGATGCTCGCCCCGGCGGTGGGGCCATTGTGCGGCAGCCTGCTGCTGGAGTGGTTCAGCTGGCGCTCGCTGTTCCTGATGAACGTGCCCATCGGGCTGGTGGCGCTGATCCTGGGATTGGGCGTGTTGCCGGCTTCCGAACCGCCGGAGCGCAAGCCGTTCGATTTCGCCGGGTATCTGCTGATCGCCTCGGGCATTGGCTTGCTGATGGTCGCCACCAGTCGCCTGCACCACGCCGACGGCCTGCTGGATCCGCTCAACCTGGCAATGCTGACGGCCGGCGCGTTGTGCCTGATCGCCTTCGTGCGCGTCGAGCTGAGCCGTTCGGAGCCGCTGCTCAACCTGCGGATCTTCAACCTGCGCGGCTACCGCCTGAGCGTGATCATCGCCGTGGTGCAATCGGTGGGCATGTTCGAGTGCCTGGTGCTGGTGCCGCTCCTGGTGCAGATGGTGCTGGGCTACAGCGCGATCTGGACCGGGTTGGCCCTGCTGTGCACCGCCGGATTCGCCAGCCTGTTCGGCCAGATGGGCGGCAAGCTGCTCGACCGGCATGGGCCACGGGCCGTGGTGTCGGTGGGCATGTTGCTGACCGGCGCCTCGACCCTGGCCCTGGGCATGCTCGGCCCGCAGGCCACCCTCGCCACGGTGTTCGTCTTGATGATGGCGCGTGGTGCCGGGCTGGGGCTTTCCTACATGCCGGTGACCACCGCCGGGCTCAACGCCTTGCCGGAGCCGATGGTCACCCAGGGCGCGGCGATGAACAACATCTCCCGGCGCCTCGTGTCGTCGCTGGCCATCGTGATCGCCTCGCTCTGGCTGGAAATGCGCCTGGGCGCCGAAGCGGGTTCTGCGCTGCGAACCTCGGGTGCTGTCAGCGAAGTGTTTATCGCCACCGGCGTGCTGATCCTGTTGGCCTTGCCCTGCGCCTGGCGCTTCCCCATGCCGGAACGGACGGCCCCGGCGCCATCCGCGGCCCTCGAACAACGTTAATCGATAAGGAATTCCCATGACGATTTTTGAACAAGCCCCGCAGTCCACCGCCCCAGGCGCCTGGCTGGCGGGCACCGATGCCGATGTCCGGATAAAAGTCCAACAGCGGGTGGTCGGTCAACTGCTGCAAACCCTGCTGTACGAAGACGTGCTGGCGTATCAGTGCCAGGCGCTTGCGAACGGCCGGTATCGTTTCATCGTGCAGGGCACCGATGCCGCGCAACAACCGGTGCAATACCACTGCAACGGCCTGCGTAGCAGCAGTTTCGAGCTGATCCGCCTGGATCACGCCAGCCTTGAGCGCGTCGATGCCGCAGGCCAATCCCAGGCGCCGGACCTGCACCAGGCCCTGGCGGAACTGCTCGGCGAATTCGAAGGCAGCGCCCACCTGCCACGTTTTATCCAGGAACTGGAACAGACCCAGCTCAAGGATCTGCAATCCCGCAGCCAAGGCTACCGTGTACCGCGCGCGCCCCATCGGCTGGATGTGGATGCGCTGGAACAGCACTTCATGGACGCCCACAGCTACCACCCGTGCTACAAATCGCGGATCGGTTTCTCCCTGCACGACAACACCCGCTACGGACCGGAGTTCGCCAGCCCCATCGCGATTGTCTGGCTGGCCGTGGCCAAGTCCTGCGGGGCGATGAACCATTCCGGCAAGATGGATTTCGACGCGTTCATCCGCCAGGAAGCAGGGGAGACGCGCCTGCAACAGCTGGCCACGATCCTCGAAGGCCGCGGTCAGTCGCCGGACGCTTACTGGGTGCTTCCCGTCCATCCATGGCAGTGGGAAAACACCATTGTCCCGACGTTTTACCCCGAGCTGCTCAGCGGCGAATTGATCTACCTGGGCACCTCGCAGGAGCAGTACAAGGCCCAGCAATCGATCCGCACCCTGGCCAACGCAAGCGCGCCCGAGCGCCCCTATGTGAAGCTGGCGATGAGCATGACCAACACCTCCAGCACGCGGATTCTGGCGCGGCATACGGTGATGAACGGCCCGATCATCACCGACTGGCTGCAGCAGCTGATCGCCACCGACAGCACCGCCCGTGCCCTGGATTTCGTCATCCTCGGTGAGGTGGCCGGCGTCAGCTTCAATTACGACCACCTGCCGGCCACCCGCGCGCCTCAAGCCTATGGCACCCTCGGCGCGATCTGGCGTGAAAGCATCCATGCCTATCTCAAACCCGATGAGCAAGCGGTGCCGTTCAACGGGCTGAGCCACGTGGAAAACCGCTACGGCCAGGGCGAGCAACTGCCGTTCATCGATGCCTGGATTGCCCAGTACGGTTTGCAGGCCTGGACCCAGCGGCTGCTGGAAGTCACGGTGCCGCCGATCATTCACATGCTCTACGCCGAGGGCATCGGCATGGAGTCCCATGGCCAGAACATCGTGCTGATCACCCGGGACGGTTGGCCGCAACGCATCGCTCTCAAGGACTTCCATGACGGGGTGCGTTACTCCCCGGCGCACCTGGCGCGGCCGCAGCTGTGCCCGACCCTGGTGCCATTGCCCGCCAGCCATGCAAAGCTGAACCGCAACTCGTTCATCCTCACCGATGACGTGAATGCGGTGCGGGATTTCTCCTGCGACTGTTTCTTCTTCATTTGCCTGGCGGAGATGGCGATTTTCCTGCGCCAGCACTATCAGCTGGATGAAACCCGCTTCTGGCAGATGACCGCCGACGTCATCACGGCTTACCAGGCTGCCCACCCGCAACACCGCGAGCGCTTCGGACTGTTCGACGTGTTCGCACCGTCCTATGAAGTGGAAGAGCTGACCAAGCGTCGCCTGCTGGGGGACGGGGAGCGGCGTTTCAAGTCGGTGCCCAATCCACTGCACGCCTTCAGGCCGCAGACATGCTGAGAACCAATCAACTGAAGCTCAAGCTCGGTGCGGGACAGGCCGCCTATGGCCTGATCAGTTCGATTCCGTCGGCCATGGCAATCGAGTTGATCGCCGAGGCGGGCTACGACTTCGTGATCATCGACATGGAGCATGTGCTGATCAACCCGGAAACTGTGGAGCACATGATCCGCATGGCCGAAGCCTACGCCATCACACCCTTGGTGCGGGTGGCGGACCTGAATCCGAAAACCCTGCTACGTCTGCTCGATGGCGGCGCCCAGGGCGTCGTGTTGCCGATGATTGAAAGCCCGGCACAACTGGCCGATGCGATTGCCGCATGCAAGTACCAGCCGTTGGGGCGGCGCAGCCTGAATGCCGGGCGCCCCGGTTCGTTTGGCAAACACAGCCTGGCCGAGTACGTGGGACTGGCCAACGCGCAAATCATGGTGGTGGCGATGATTGAAAGCGCCGAAGGCGTACGGCGTGCGGCGGACATCGCGGCGGTGCCCGGCCTGGACATGATCCTCGAAGGCGCGGCGGACCTGTCCCAGTCTCTTGGCACGCCCTGGCAGATCAACACGCCGGCGGTACAACAGGCGCTGCTGGACACCTGGCAGGCGGCCCGCGATGCCGGCATTCCCTATTGCGCCATTCCCCGCCAACCCGACGACCACGCCCGCTGGCGTACCCGAGGGGTGAACACCTTTGTACTGGGCGACGAGCGCGGCATTGCGTTTCGCGCCCTCCAGGGCCGCTTGGCCACACTTTCTTCAGAAGGACATGAATCAAGATGACTCGCCTGACCTCACAAGCCCTGGCCCAAGCCGCCGATATCGTCATGCAGGATCTGGTGGATTGCTTGCTGGCCGAACATTTCTTCGGCAGCGAGCCCTTGCCCCTGGTACGCATCGGCGACTGGCAGCAGGCCCACCCGACAGCGCCGACGCTCGCCGGGCTGACCCCGCAGCAGCGTATCTGGGATTGGTGCTACGACCCGACCGAACAGCGCTTCATCAGCGTTGCCCTGCGTGCGGGCATCACCCAGCAGTGGGAAAAAGTGCCGGGCACAGCGGTGCTGGCCCGGCAGGAGGAACAATGGACCGTCCTCTCCCCGGAAGACTTCATGAAGCGCGTGTTCAGCGCGATGGCCGAGCGCTTCAAGGACAACGATAAAGGGCTGGCGCTGTTTCTCGATGTGCTGCGCACCAGCGTCAAACAGACGGCGTTGTCCCTGTCCCATACGGTGGATGACCGTGAGTTGATGGCCCAGGATCCGGCGACGTTTTTCCGCACCATGGAACAATGGGCCTCGCTGCGCGATCGTCCCTATCACCCATTGGCCAAAGCCAAGCAAGGGCTCGACGACGAGGAATACCTGCGCTACCAGGCCGAATTCGCCCGCCCGGTGGCCTTGAACTGGGTGGCGGTGGACCGCACGCTTCTGCAATGCGGTGGAGGCGTGGGGGACCTGGCGCAGTGTTATCCGGCACGTTATCTGTTGCCTGAGCCTATGCAGGCCCGACTCGCCGGAGAAATGCAGGCAAGGGGCCTGGCCGACAGCCACATTGCGCTGCCGGTCCACCCATGGCAGTGGGAACATGTGCTCGACAAACAGTTGGGTGAGGTATTCGCCAAGGGTGACTGCCAGCGCTTGAGCTTCAACGAGGGCGATTTCTTCGCCACCTCGTCGCTGCGCTCCATGACTTCGTGCTTCGACAGCGCCGACTACCTCAAGCTGCCGATGGCCATTCACTCCTTGGGCGCGTCGCGCTATCTGCCGGCGGTGAAGATGATCAATGGCGGCCTGAGCGAAGCCTTGCTCCACGAGGTATTGGACAAAGACGCGACCCTGCGTCAGTCCTTGCACCTGTGCGATGAGGGCAAGTGGTGGGCGTTCATGCCACCCGAGGCCACGTTGTTCGACGAGGCGCCGAGGCACCTGTCGGCCATGGTCCGGGGTTACCCGAGCGCGTTGCTCAGCGATGCCGACACCCGCCTGCTGCCCATGGCCGCCCTGGGCACGCCGCTGCCGGGCAGCAACCGCCACTTCTTCGACGACTGGATGCGGTATCGCAACCTGCCGGCGGACGCCGAGTCGGTCATGACCCTGTTCCGCGAACTGGCCCGCAGCTTCTTCGACATCAACTTGCGCATGTTTCGCCTCGGCATGCTGGGGGAAGTCCACGGCCAGAACGCGGTGCTGGTGTGGAAGGACGGCCATGCCGAAGGCCTGCTGCTGCGCGACCACGATTCGCTGCGGATCTTCGTGCCGTGGCTGGAGCGCAACGGCATGGCGGACCCGGTGTACCGCATCAAGAAAGGCCACGCCAATACGCTGTACCACGAGCGTCCTGAAGACCTGTTGTTCTGGCTGCAGACCCTGGGCATCCAGGTCAACATGCGGGCGATCATGGACACCCTGGCGCAGGTCTACTCAATGCCGGTGAATGGTTTGTGGCAGGCCTTGCGGGACGTGTTGGACGAGTTGATCGAGACCATCGACTTCGACGCCGAGGCCCGGGCGATGCTCAAGGCGCAGTTGTTCGACTCGCCAAACTGGCCGCAGAAGCTGTTGCTCACGCCCATGATCGAGCGGGCCGGTGGGCCGGGCAGCATGCCGTTCGGCAAGGGCGAGGTGGTCAACCCGTTCCGCCGGCTATCGCTGGAGGCCTGAGGGCATGGCGGTCACTCGTGGGCTCGGGATCGAACCGGCATTCACCGATGCGGCCCGCCGGTTTACGGCTGGCGAGTGGGCGGTGCTCAGCGGCCCTTTGCGGTTGAAACCGGCAGGGGAACGCGATTCGTCGCGTTCCCTGGCGGCCCATGAACTGTTGAATGGCGGTGTGTGCCTGCGGCTGTTGGACGAGCTGACGCCGGTCCTTGGCTCACCGTCCCGGGCAATCACCGCCTCGCTGTTGAGCAAGCGAATGTCGTTCCTCATCACCAACACCTGCCTGTATGCGCTGTCGGCATGCGACAAGGGGCTGCTGATGTCCTTGGACAACAGCGTCATCGAATACGGTCACGACGAGGGACGCTGGACCTCGTCGATGCCATTGCTGGACCTGGAGCCCTGGACCTATGCCGCCGGCGAGCGGGAGGCCTGGCGTGAAGCGGTGGTCGGCAGCCTGTTCGCCGGGTTGCTCAAGCCATTGTGGGATCGGTTCGCCCAGGTCAGCGGCATCTCCCGACGCATCCTCTGGGAAAACACGGCGGTGCGGGTCTATTCGCTGTATGAAAAACGCATGGACAGCCTGCAGGATCCGTCCGCGCGCCGGCGCATCGACGCCGACTTCGACTGGCTGCTGAACCAGGCCGATCCTGGGTTGTTCGGCCTGGATTACAACCCGTTGCAGCATTTTCGTCGCGCCCCCATGCCCCTTGCCGATGGAGGCTGTCGGCGATTGCGGCGCACGTGCTGTTTCTATTACCAAGCGAGCAACCCGGTCGAATACTGTTCGGCCTGCCCGTTGCTGCGCAAGAGAACAAGACATGAATGATTCAATCGCGCCAGCGCAGGTCACTGACTCGCTGTTGGCACAGTACCGGGGTATCGCTTCGTCCACCCTGGGGCACTTCACCGACAGCGGTTACCTGCGGGGTATTCGCCCGCTGTTCGATAACTTGCGCATGCTCGGCAGGGTGGTCACGGTCAGGCTCTTCACACCCGACGGCAGTGTCTTGCGCGAAGCCTTGCTGTTGAGCGAGCCGGGGGATGTGCTGGTGGTGGAATGCGTGGGTGACCCCGATTGCGCTTGCTGGGGAGAATTGCGCACCCTGGCCGGCCTGATCAAAGGCCTGGCCGGCGTCGTGGTGTGCGGCGCGGTGACCGATGTGGCCGCCCTGCGAGCCCATCGCCTGCCGGTGTTCAGTCGCAGTGTCAGCGCTTTCACGACCCGTAGCCTTGGGCTCGGCGGCGAAGTCAATCAGCCGATCCGGGTGTCGGGTGTCACTGTGCATCCGGGGGACATTGCCATCGGCGATGATGACGGCGTGTTCATCCTCGGGGTGCGACAGGCCACCGATCTGCTGCCCAAGCTACTGGCGAAAGAGCAGGCGGATCGGCAGAAAAGAACCGAGTTCCTGCACCGGATCCGGCGCTGAGGCTGAGCCTCAGGCGTCGCGGAACAAGTCGTGGGCGTCCAGCAGGCGCCAGGCGATTTCCGGGCGCTTTTCCAGCCCGCGGCGAATGGCGGCCGGGATCGATTGGCGAATCTTGCGGCAGAGACCGGGTTGTTCCTGGAACTCGATGGCGATACCGCGCATGGTCCGGACTTCGTTGTAGCCCGGCTCGATGGTCAGGCGGATGCCCAGGTTTTCGTAAAGCCGCTGTTGCAACCGTTCGAGCTCGGCCAGGTCCTGGATGTTTTCCAGCCGCTCGAGCAAGCGCTTTTCTTCCTGGCGATTCAGGCAAAGGATGCGCAGATCGCTGCCCGCCGTTTCCAGCAAGGCATCGCGCCCGCAATCGCAGACGCCAGGCGGGCAGGGGGGGCGGATCGGAATCGACGCGGTCATGGGCTCCACAAGTCTGCGCTACGACAAAGCCGCCCTTTGGTCATCGGCGGCCCAGGCAATGTGATGCCTGGCGATACTGGGGTCAACCCTGCCATATGCCCGCCGGTCTGTCACCTGGCCTGGCCCGCTCGTCTGTTTATCCGCCGATTCGATCAAATTTTTCCAGAGCCAGCCCCCTCAAGAAAGACAAGTACGTTTCGGTCCGCTCCCACAGCGACGACTGTGGCAGGCATAAGGAGAACCTGATCGATGCAAGTGAACCTGTCGACATTACCAATGCTGGAAGCGCTGCTGATGGCCCGCGGGCCGGGCGGGCAAGAAGACGAAGTCCGGCAAATTTGCCTGCGGGAACTGGAGCCCCATTGCGACAAGACCTGGGTCGACCCGGCCGGAAACGTCATCGGATTGATCGAGGGTACCGCCAGCGGTAGCGGCCGCCAAACGCCGGTCAGGGTCATGGCGCATCTGGACGAAATCGCCATGCTGGTCAAACGCGTCGAACCCGATGGAACACTGCGGGTGGTGGCCTTGGGAGGTGCCAACCCGATCAACTTCGGCGTGTGCCCGGTGGACATCCTGGGCGATCGGGATTTCATCCCGGGTGTGTTGTCGTTCGGCTCCATGCACAGCACGGCCGAAACCCATCAGGGGGCGGATGTCCTGTCCGGGAATGTGCACTGGGAAGATGTCCACGTGATCACCCGTTGCTCCCGGGAACAATTGCACCGCCACGGTGTGCGCCCCGGCACGCGGGTGGTGCTGAGCCAGCACTGGCGCCGGCCGTTTCGGGTGGGCGATGCCATTGCCGCGCATTTTCTCGACGACCGTGCGCCGATGGTCGCGACCCTGCAGGCCGCCGCGCTGTTGGCCGAACGCCGGTCAGAGCTGGTCGGTGAGGTGTATTTCGTGTTCACCACCCAGGAAGAAGAGTCCAACGCCGGAGCGCTATACGCCGCCGCCCACTTACCGGGCGAGGTGACCGTAGCAGTTGAGGTCGGGCCGGTGGTTCAGGAGTACGGAACCCGACTGAGCGTCGACCCGATCATCAACACGGGGGACGAAAAAGGCTGCTACAGCCGTTGGATTGTCGACCAGCTGTACCGTGCCGGCGAACGCTGCGGCCTGGCGCCGCAATTTGCATTGCTTGTGGACTTTGCCAGTGATGCCAGCGCCGTCATGGGCAGCGGCGTGTCGGCCATGGGAGGTTGTATCGCGATACCCACGGAAAACACCCATGGGTATGAGCTGATCCTGGAAGGCAGCATTGAAGCCTGCGCGGGGACGTTGCTGGAGTTCCTGCTCAATCGATGAGGCCCTGCGGCCAGTGACCCCTATTGTTGGAGCAGGCTTGCTCGCGAAAGCGATAGATCAGTGATGATCCTGTCGACTGACACACCGCCTTCGCGAGCAAGCCCGCTCCCACATGGGACCAAGGTGCCTGCAAGTTTCGAGTCTCACCGAGCTTCCCTGTGGGAGCGAGCCTGCTCGCGATGACGGCGGCACCTTCAACACTGGAGCAAACA
>NZ_JBMDKO010000032.1:0-60273 GCF_057809755.1 Pseudomonas sp. FG13 | reverse complement strand
TGAGCGCCAGCGAAACCATCACCGAAGGCGGCCAGATCACCTATACCGCGACGCTCACCAACGCGGCGCAAACGCCAGTGACCGTGACGCTGAGCAACGGCTCAGTGATCAACATCGCTGCCGGTGAAACCACCGGTACCGTTGCGGTTAATACACCTGCGAATGACGTGTACAACAATGGCAGCACCGTCAGCACTACCATCACCGGCGCAAATGGCGGCAACTTCGAGAACCTGGTGCCAAGCACCACACCAGCCGTCACCACGATCACTGACTCGGTGGATAACACTGGCCTGACCCTGAGTGCCAGCGAGACCATCACTGAAGGCGGTCAGATCACCTACACCGCGACCTTGACCAACGCCGCGCAAACGCCAGTGACCGTGACGCTGAGCAACGGCTCGGTGATCACCATCGCTGCCGGCGAAACCACCGGTACCGTCGCGGTGAACACACCTGCGAATGACGTCTACAACAACGGCAGCACCGTCAGCACCACCATCACCGGTGCCACCGGCGGCAATTTCGAAAACCTGGTGCCGAGCACCACGCCAGCGGTTACCACAATCACCGACACCATCGATACCAGCACCGTTTCGCTCAGTGCTACGTCGACCGTCGCTGAAGGCGGCACCGTTGTCTACACCGCGTCGGTCAACGCACCGGTGACCGATGCTCCGCTGGTTGTCACCCTGTCGAACGGCCAGACCATCACCATCCCGGTCGGTGCGAGCAGCGCCAGCGTGAATTTCGTCACGCCAAACGACGCCCTCGCTGGCGGCAACAACCTCAGCGTCAAGATCGATGACGCCAAGGGCGGCAACTACGAAAAACTCGACATCGACGGCAAGCCGGCCAACACCGCGGTCACCGACGCCCAGGACGACACCAGCCTGAGCCTGAGTGCCACCGACACCGTTGCCGAGGGTGGCCAGATCACCTATACCGCGACCTTGACCAATGCCGCCGGCACGCCGGTCACCGTGACCTTGAGCAATGGCGCCGTCATCACCATCGACGCCGGCAAGACCACCGGCACCGTCACCGTTGATGCGCCGAAAGACGACGTCTACAAAGACGCCGGCAAAGTCGAAGTCAGCATCGACCACGCCACCGGAGGCAACTTCGAGCACTTGGTGCCAAGCACCACCCCGGCCGTCACCACCGTGACCGACACCCTCGACACCAGCACCGTTTCGCTCAGCGCCACGTCGACCATCGCGGAAGGCGGCACTGTCGTCTATACCGCTTCGGTCAACGCACCAGTGACCGATGCTCCGCTGGTTGTCACCCTGTCGAACGGCCAGACCATCACCATCCCGGTCGGCGCGAGCTCCGGTTCGGTGAACTTCATCGCACCGAATGATGCCCTCGCTGGCGGCAATAGCCTCAGCGTCAAGATCGACGACGCCAAGGGCGGCAATTACGAAAAACTCGACATCGACGGCAAACCGGCCAATACCGCGGTCACCGATGTCCAGGACGACACCGGCCTGAGCCTGAGCGCCACCGGCACGGTTGCCGAGGGTGGTCAGATCACCTACACCGCAACCCTGACCCATGCCGCCGGCACACCGGTTACCGTGACCTTGAGCAACGGCGCGGTCATTAATATCGATGCCGGCAAGACCACCGGTACTGTCACCGTCGACGCACCTAAGGACGATGTCTATCAGGATGCCGGCAATGTCCAGGCGACGATCCAGTCCGCCACCGGCGGCAACTTCGAGCACCTGGTGCCGAGCACCGCGCCAGCGGTGACCGCCGTCACCGACACGGTCGATGACACCACCGTCAGCATCAGTGGCAGCTCGTCGGTCACCGAAGGCCAGGCCGCGACCTACACCGTCAGCCTGACCAACCCGGCGCAGACCGAGGTGACCCTCAAGCTCGTCTACAGCGGCACCGCGGCCGACGGCACGGACTTCACTGGCGTCTACACCGTCAAAATCCCAGCCAACGCCACCAGCGCGACCTTCAACGTGGCGACGCTGGACGACAAGATCACCGAAGGCACGGAAAACTTCGTGGTCAAGATCGACTCCGCGACCGGTGGCAACTTCGAGCACCTGGCGATCAGCAACACCAATGGCAGCGTCAGTACCTCGATCATCGACAACGACGCACCACCGGTACTCGACCTGGATGCCAACAATTCCAGCGGCAAGACCGGAGCCGATTACCAGGTCACCTTCACCGAAGGCACCGCGGGCCCGGGCGTGTCGATTGGCGATACCGACCTGAAGATAACCGACCCGGACAGCACCATGCTGACCGGCGCCACCGTCGTGCTGACCAACCGTCAGCCGGGCGATGCGCTGAACCTGGGCAACAGCGTCAACGGCATCAGTATCAACGCCAACAGCACCAACGGCACCGTCACGCTGACGATGTCGGGCAACGCGACGCTGGCCGACTACATGCAGCAGATCAAGAACATCACCTTCACCAACAACAGCGACGACCCGAGCAGTGTGCCGCGCATCATCACCGTGACAGTGACCGATGGCAGCAACGTCTCCAACACCGCCACCACCACCGTGAACGTGGTCGGGGTCAACGATGCGCCGGTTGCCACCGGAGGCACGGTGACCGGTACCGAGGACACTTCGCTGGTTCTCGGCTGGTCGACCTTTGGCGTCAGCGACGTGGACAGTGCCGCCGCCAGCCAGGGCGTGAAGATCACCGGCCTGCCAGGCGACGGCAAGTTGCAGTACCTGGACGGCACGACCTGGAAGGACGTGACCAGCAACCAGACCTTCACCAAGGCTGACATCGACGGCGGCAAGCTGCGCTTCACACCGGACGCCAACGAATCCGGCGCCAACGGCAACCCGACCGGCGTGGGCGATCAGAAGTCCGATTACGCACAGATCCAGTTCCAGCCCACCGACGGCCAGACACTGGGCAACACCGGCACCGTGAAGATCGACATCACCCCGGTGGCGGATGCACCGAGCCTGAGTGTGGCCGACAACAACGTGACCTCCACCGGGTTGATCAAGGAAGTCTGGACCAGCCTGTCGGGCCTGGGCACCGACGGCAGCGGCGCGCCGTCCGGCACACTCAAGTCGGTGATCGATGCTGCCGGCACACCGAACAGCACCAGCACCGTGACCAACGTGCAATCCGACAGCAACGTGAACGCCGGCACAGCGTCGAAAACATCGGGCCTGATCTACCTCGAAGCGGGCAAGACCTACACCTTCAGCGGCACCGGCGACGACAGCTTGCTGGTCACCGTCGGCGGCAAGGACGTGGCAGCTATCACTTGGGGCGCGGGCGGCAAGTTGAACGGTTCGTTCACGCCGACCACCAGCGGTTACTACACCCTCGATATCTATCACCACAACCAGAGCGGCCCGGGCAGCTATGACGTGAACCTGTCGGTCAATGGCGGCACGCCTATCGACCTGAGCGGCGCGGGTGTGCCGCTGTACACCAGCGTGACCGATCTGGCGAACGCCGGCGTAACCGTCTCGGACCTGCACGGCACCAACGGCGAAGGCTACTACGACGGCTACAAGCTCAACGAAGGCGCCGAAGGCACCAGCGTGCACCTGTCGAAAATCACCACCGCCCTGACCGACACCGACGGTTCCGAGAAACTGAGCGTGAAGATCGGTGGCATGCCCGAAGGCAGCGTGCTGACCGACGGCGCGGGTCACACCGCGACCGTGGGCAGCAACGGCGAAGCCACGGTCAGCGGCTGGAACCTGGGCAGCCTGACCCTGACGCCACCGGCCTACTACAACGGTCACCTGGACCTGACTGTAACCTCCACGTCCACGGAAGCCCTCGGCGGGTCGGCGGTGACCACCGCACACATCCCGGTCACCGTGTACCCGGCGGTCTACAACGCCGTGACCGCGACCTCGGGCAGTGACAACGTCACCGGCACCGATGGCAACGACATCATGGTTGCCGACATTGGCGGGCTGACCGTCGTGCCGGGCGTCAACTACAACATCGCATTCATGGTCGACAGCTCCGGCAGCATGAGTTCGTCGTCCATTGCCGCAGCCAAGAACTCGTTGACCCAGGTGTTCAATACCCTCAAGCAGAGCCTGGGCAGCAACTCCGGGACCGTGAACATCTTCCTGGCGGACTTCGACAACCAGGTAAACAAGAACGTTGCGGTGAACCTCAATGACCCGAACGCGCTGACGCTGCTCAAGAGCGTCATCGATTCGATGGTCTCCGGCGGCGGCACCAACTACGAAGACGTGTTCAAGACCACAGCGAACTTCTTCAACAGCACCCAGGCCCTGAGCAATACCGGCGCGAAGAACCTGACGTACTTCATCACCGACGGCCAGCCGACGCTCTACCAGTCCGGCGAACAGACGAACCCGACGCTGTACGGCACCGTCAAGCTCGATGACGTCTTGAGTGCGGCCAACTACTCCATTGGCAAGTACTACACCCAGACGATCGACAGCACGCACAAATACACCATCTACGAAAACGGCGACATGTACCTGTCGACCAAGAACGGCAGGAACTGGAACGACAACTATGTCGGTACGGTGCATGCCGAGGGCAACGGTACCTTCGAATTCTCCTACGTGGACGGTAGCGGCTACGCCGACTCCTGGGCCGCGACGGGTTCGAGCGCCAGCTTCACCCTGCTCAAGGGCCTGAGCAATGTCGAAGCCATTGGCCTGAACAATGACGTCACCCTGAACGACCTCAAGCCGTACGACTCGGATGGCACACCACAGACCAACATCGACCCGAACAACCTGGCCAACTCGATCATCGGCCACACCGAAGCAACCCTGCCAGGTGCCGACACGGTCAACGGTGGCGAAGGCAACGACATCCTCTTCGGCGACCTGGTGAGCTTCAACGGCGTCACTGGCGAAGGCTACCAGGCCATCCAGGCGTTCGTGGCCCAGCAGAGCGGCGTGGATGTCAGCAAAGTCACCACCAGCAACGTGCACCAATACATCACCGAGCACTACACCGCGTTCGACGTGTCCGGTGCCCATGATGGCAACGACACGCTGCTGGGTGGCGGCGGCAACGACATTCTCTTCGGCCAGGGCGGTAACGACTCGCTCAACGGCGGCAAGGGCAATGACATCCTGCTCGGCGGTACTGGCAACGACACGCTGATCGGCGGTCAGGGTCATGACACGCTGATCGGTGGCCTGGGCGGCGATACCTTTGTCTGGAAGGCCGGGGACACCGGCAACGACGTGATCAAGGACTTCAAGGCTGCCGATGGCGACCGGATCGACCTGCGGGATCTGTTGCAAGGCGAATCCGGCAGCACCATTGATCACTTCCTGCAGATCAGTACGGTCGATGGGGTGTCGTCGTTGCAGGTCAGCACCACCGGCCAGTTCAACGGGGCCAACGGCGCATCGGCAGCGCCGGACGTGACGATCAAGCTGGAAGGCAACAACTGGTCGAACGTCAACCTGAACACGCTGATCGCCGGCAGTGACCCGACCATCAAGGTCGATCACAACAACAGCTGAACCTGACACAAAACCCATGGCGAGGGCGCTTGCTCCCTCGCCATGGGATAAGGGTTCATACTCGCGCACAGTTGGCCTATGCTGCTCGGCATGACGCTGCTTAATCCATGAGGGATGCCCGATGTTTTATGTGCAACGCGATGCACAAGGCCTGCTGGTGCGCGTAGAAGCCATCGCCTATGCCGAAGCCACCGAAACCCTGCCGGCCGACAACCACGAGATCCAGGACTGGTTCGCCAACCAAGCCGTGGAAAACAGCCTCAAGCAACTCAAGCAAAGCGACCTGGAGATGATCCGGGTACTCGACGACTTGATTCAAGTGCTGACCAGTAAAGGCGTCATCCGCGTCACCGACCTGCCCCCTGCCGCCCAGGCCAAGCTGATGGACCGCAACCAGGCCCGGGAAGCCTTGGGCGGGCTGAGCCGATTGATCGATGATGATGAAAAGGGCTTGATCTAGGCGCCTGGACTGACGCCATCGCGAGCAGGCTCGCTCCCACAGTTGATCGGTGCTCACCGCAATAACCGGGGCAACATCAATCCCTTGTGGGAGCGAGCCTGCTCGCGATAGCGATCTTCAGTCCACCGAAAACCCCTCAGCCCGACACCCGGGCTTCCAGCCGGTCCATCGCTCGCTCCACCAACAGATGCACCCCATCGGCCATCCGACTGATCGCCAGGATCACGCTGCGACGCGAACCGTCGACATCGTCGGCCAGGTCAGCGGCAATGGCGCTGATGGACAGCAAGTCTTCGGAAGCGTTGGCCAGCAGGGTTTCGGTATCGATGTCCGGAGCGACGACGAAGAGCTGACCGGATGGAGACTCGTCGACGGGTTTGGGCTTGAGGTAATAGTCGAGGGCGCGTTCGGCGGCTTCGTCGAGTTTTTTGGCTTGCAGGGTTTCGACGCGGGATTTGGAAGACGACTGTGGAGGGTTAGGCGTAGGTTTGAACATGGCTTGGGCTTCCTATTCAATTCAGAGCCACCCCGGCTCGCTTGCACGCGATGAAGGGTGGCAGCTATGTGCGAGTGTGCAAGACCGAGTAAGACAACGCCCAAGACCTCGGCAGACCCGAAGGTCTCCCACACACAGCTGCCATAAAAACGAGCACGAATGCACGATAGACGGCTAGTGAGATATAGGACGTTCTTTTAACCGGCTTGCACGCCGGTGTCACCGTTTTTTCAGTGACAAACCCAGACTAGCCATGAGCCCGACGCCGGACAAGTTCACCAACTTCGCCACAACTTGAAGGAAATCTCCTAGGACCTGGCTGTTCTCTGCATAACCCCAAGGACTGGGTTGTCTGGGCTGGCGTCATCGCGAGCAGGCTCGCTCCCACAGTGGATCGGGGTACGTCCGGAGAGACAGGTTGGCTGTAAGGCCGCCTTCGCGAGCAAGCCCGCTCCCACAGGGGGTATTGAGGTCAGCCGCAAGAAATAGGCCGGCCCAAAGGCCGCCTCGCTTTTGCTTTTGCTTTTGCTTTTGCTCTGCTTTTGATCTGAAGGCCCCATTAACCACGCTGGCCGAACGCAGGCATTGCGTAGTGGGCAACCCGGCATGGATGCCGGGTTAGCCGCGCTGGGCCATGGATGGCCCTTCGCGGCGGGCCCACGGAGCAATGCCGGAGTGAGGGAACACCTCGCCTTGGCGAGGTGCCGAGTGGTGGGGCGCAGACCTTTGGTTACTTTGGGCTGGGCCGGCATTCCGGCGTTTGCCAAAGTAACCCGCCGTAAGGGCGGAACCGCCAGCAGCCATTACCGCAGCAACGGATATGTACTCAATCCCAACGCCGCGGCCCCCCCACCAACTGCCCCTGCACCCCAAACAACCCCATCTCCCGAATCACCGCCAACTCCCCCTCCGTCTCCACCCGCTCGGCAATCAACGGCAGGTCGATACTGTGGGCAGCACGCTGGATAGCCTCGATAAACAGACGCTTATCACTCTCCTGATCAATAGCCCGGATATAACTGCCATCGATTTTCAAATAGGCCAACCCCAACCGCGACAAATTGCCGATCATGCTGAAACGCCCACCAAAACGCTGCAGGCTCAAGGAAAAACCAAGCTCACGCAAACGTCGAGTCAGTTGCTCCAGCACCGCCTGCTCGGGCAACTGTTCTTCACCGATTTCCAGGGTCAGACGCGACCCGAGGTTGGAATGGGCCCGCAAGACCTCAAAGACTTTGTTCAGTGCCTGCGGGTCGGCCAGGGTGGCAGAGGATAGATTCAGCGCCAAGGCCTCTTCGTGCCCGGCCATTTGCCGCAGTACCTGCTCGAGCATCAAGCGGTCCAGGCGCGCCGTCCAACCGAAGCGCTCCAGCCAAGGCAGGAAACGCCCGGCGGGAATGGTCTGGCCCTGATCGTCGAGCAACCGGGAAAGTACTTTGTAATGCAGCACCAGTTGAGTGTCCTGGGCAGCCACCACCGGCTGGAAGTAGAGCTCGAACCGCTGATTGTCCAGCGCCCGGTCAAGCAGCGTATGCCAGGCATGATGATCGTCGCCGATACTGGCCGAAGCACTGTGCTCCAGACAGGCCCAGCCCGGCTCGCCCTGGCTTTCGGCCTGGGCCAGGGCCTGGTCGCCAAGCTGCAACACCGCTTGCGGCGAGTCACCATGGACGAAGGGCGCCAGCCCGATCGCGGCCACCGATGCCACGTCGGTCGCGCCGGTGGCATGCAGGCTCGCCAGTGCAACTTCGAGATTCTGCGCCAGTTGCAGCGCTTCCTCGCGCACCAGCCCCGGCGCCAGCACCGCGAATTCCCCGCCTCGGATACGTGTCACCAGATTCTGGGTTTCCGGGTATCGGGCACACTCACGCAACAACTGCTCGCCCACGGCCTTGAGAAATTGGTCGGTGCGCTGCCCACCCAAGCGCTGGTTCAGACCGGCCAGGTCCTGGACCCGCAACAACAACAGATAACCGGAACTGGCTTGCTCCGGGTTGCTCACCCGGGCATTGAGCTGCATTTCGAAATAACGCCGATTGGCCAGCCCTGTGAGATTGTCCTGGTAGGACTCGACCCGCAGCTTTTCACTGCGCTCGGCCTGCTCCTGAAACAACGCCTTGAGCTTCTCGACCATCTGGTTCATCGCCTGCACCACGCGGCGCAGTTCAGGGGTACGCGGCAGCTCCGGCAGGCTCAGGAATTCGCGCCGGGCGATGGCTTGGGATTGGAGCACCATGTAATCCAATGGCTTGAGCTGGCGACGCAGCAGCAAGGCTCCCAGCACCGCGCTCACGGCACCGCACAGCAGCAACCAGCCCAGGCTGCCCAGTGCGCTCTGCCACAGCTTGGCAAGCGCGAACATCGGGTGACTGACCACTTCGACCCGTGCCGCCTGCTCCCAGCCACGACTGACGATCGCATCGCCACCGGCCGGCTCCAGACCGATGAGCTTGACGAACCACTGCGGCACGCTGCCGGCGTCCGGCGTGCCGGTGCGCTCGACCAGGGTCTTGTCGGTGGCCACGTCGACCACACGGATGCTGGCGTAGTAGCCACTGTCGAAGATGGAACTGACCATCAGTTCCACCATCGCCGGATCGTCGATGTTCGGCGTCAGGGACAACGCCAGCGCCGTGGCCGCGTCCTGGGCATGAGAGCGCAGCTGATTGACGTACTGGGCCCGCGAGCTCTCCAGGCTGACCATGAAGCTGCCGCTGAAGGCAACCACCAGGAACAGACAGATAGCGATCAACAGTTGTTTGAACAAAGACATCTGAGCGCGTGCTCCTAGTTAGTCGTCTCGACCGGAAAACCTTCGGCCTGCATTTTCTTCAACACATCCTGCCACCGGGACAGGCGCTTGGTGTCGCTGACTTTCTTGTTGCCCTTGGCGCCCGACAGCCACAGCCCTTCGGCATTGAAAGAGTAGACCGGCAGCAGGTCGGTTCGCTGGCTGGCCGGCTGGATAGCATCAATCAGGCTGTCGAGCACCAGCGGCATCGCCTCGGGCGTGGCGTAATAGGTGAGCACCATGTGCGCCCGATTCTGTCGCAACGCCTTGACGTAAGTGATGCGCAACTTGTCACTGGACACCCCGAGATGCCGCAGGCTGAAGTACTTGGCGATGGCGTAGTCCTCGCAATCGCCGGCGCCCTTCCATAACGCCTGGATCGGGGTTTCCCAGTAATCGACCTCATGCCACAGGTCGATGTCTTCCACGTAGCGCACCTGTTTGTTGAAGAACAGGTTCACCACCTTGAGCTGCTCCAGCTCAGGCGTCTGCTTCTCGGTCGCCAGCAGGTGCTGCCAGGCATCGATCCGCTGCTGCCCTTCACCCAGCGGCCCGTACAGTGCCTGCGCCCGTCGGCTGATCTGCGCAAAGTCCCAGTCGGCCCGCAGGCCACCCAGCATGAGGCCGGCCAGCAACAATGCCGAACACAGCCAGCGCAGGGACCTGAGGGCAGGGGAAGGTGCAGCCAAGGGAATGCGTCCAGAAAAGGCCGTTGAGGATGCGTGGGATGGTGAAGCCTGACCCGGCAAAAGACAATGGCAGGATGCAATCACCCAAGGCACGCTAAACTTTAGTTCAGGAACACTTTAGTTTATGAACCCCGGCCGTGAGACTTTGACGGGCTGGTAATCTGTCACTAATGTTGGCATGGATCCAATTCCTCATTTAGGGTGCGTGGTCGTGACAAAGAAGCCCAAGCCGTTAAGCACTATCCAGGTCAACGGACCCATCCCCGCTGCCCAGGCCCGTTCGATCATCGAGAGTGCTCTGCGCGAAGCGATCCTCGACGGACGCCTGCCCTGCGGCACGGCCCTGCGTCAGCAGGAACTGGCTGACCTGTTCGGCGTGAGTCGCATGCCGGTGCGCGAGGCGCTGCGCCAGCTCGAAGCGCAATCGCTGCTCAATGTGGTTCAACACAAAGGCGCCGTGGTCGCCCCGCTGATCACCAATAACGCCATCGAAACCTACGCGCTACGCGCGGTGCTGGAATCGTTCGCCTTGCGCCTGTCAGTACCTTTGCTCGATGCCGACGACCTGGCGCTGGCCGCCCATTACATCGAACAGTTGGAAGCACAAACCGATCATGCCGAGATCGGCAAACTCAATCGGCTGTTCCACATGTCGCTTTATCACAAGGCACCCAATAGCAAGTTGTTGGACCTGATCGAACGCGAGCTCAATGAGGAGGAGCGCTTCCTGCGCTTTCATCTGTCGTCCATGGGGCTGGGCAAGCTGACCCAGGATGATCATCGCGCACTGCTCGAGGCCGCAAGAACCAAAGACATCGATACAGCGGTAACCTTGCTGGAGCGTCATCTGGAAAAAGCCTGCGTGACTATTCGACGCTATCTGGAACAGTCATCCAACTGATCGCGCGCCGGCGACCCAGCCGGCGTATTACTTTCTTACACATCCTTCCCACCCGTCTTCCCGCCCGCCTGACGCCGCTTGGCCGCGTCTGCGACTCGCCGCCACATCAGTTCAATGGCACTGCCGTCGATTTGGGCTCACTCTTGCGTTTGTCGATTCAAAAAAAGACCTGAAGAAGTCAGCGCCTGGTACATACCAGGCGGATCGAAGCCACCACGCAAGGAGCGTCGCCCACCGGCGGGAGAATCGAGTGTCCGACCGACGCCCCGCCCATAAAACACGAACTTCATTATTCCCTGTTCCCTGAAGTGCTCCGGGTGAGGCATTCACTCGAACTATCGATTCTGATCGTTATACATCGGAAGGAGCAACTTCGCCTAAATAAAACTTACCTTATAAGTTTTATAAAGCCTCTTCACGCCCAATAAAACCACAACTTTAAATAATTAAAAAATCGCTTGCCGCGGACTTGTTTCGTGTATTAATTTTTTCTACGTCGAGTTGTTGTCGATGACTTAATTTTCCCTCAAGCGCTTAAAAAACAAGGCATTCAGACCTTACAACTGAAATAGCAGCACACACTTGCATAACTTGGGTAATTCATGAATTTCGGTTCAGGCACCCGCTCGCCTTATTAAAAACAACGAGCACCCTACCGGACAAACATCATTGATGAGGACGTTCAAATGCAGCCAACAAAAGAACAACTTTTTTTGAAGAAACGCGAACTTGGCCAACACCCTGTTTTTTCTGAAATAACATCAATCGATCTACTACGCCGCTTTATGGAAAGCCACGTTTTTGCCGTGTGGGACTTCATGTCGCTGACCAAGCGGCTGCAACGGGAGCTGACCTGCGTTCATCTACCCTGGCTACCACCGGCCGACCCGCATGCGGCACGCCTGATCAATGAAATCGTGCTGGGGGAAGAGTCCGACGATCGCCCCGGCGCCGGGTATTGCAGCCATTTCGAGCTGTACCTGGACGCCATGCGGGAAGTCGGCGCGGACACTCGGGCGATTGAACAATTCATCACCCTGCAGCAGGAAGGCGTCAGCCCCGAAACCGCCTTGGATAGCGTCGAGGTTGAACCCGCGGCGGCCCGGTTCGTTCGCCAGACCCTGCACACCGCCCTGCATGCCCCAGCCCACAGCGTAGCAGCCGCATTCGTGCATGGTCGCGAGAGCGTCATCCCGCAGATGTTCCAACGCATGCTGGATGCCTGGGGCATTGGCCTGGATCAGGCGCCGACATTTCGGTACTACCTGCAACGGCACATCGAGGTCGACTCCGAAGACCACGGCCCTGCTGCGGAAAAATTGCTGGCCCGCTTGATCGACGGCGATCCGCAGCGCGAAACCGAGGTGCTGTCCGCCGCGCTCGCCGCCGTCCACAGTCGAGCGGCCCTGTGGGATGGCCTGCGCCAGAGCATGACCCAACCGGTCGCGCAGGTGACGCCATGAACGCCATCCAATACCAGTCCTTCGCCGACACCTGGGAAAGCCGCGCCACGATCCGTACCCGGCCACGGCGCCGGGTCGAAAATGACGACAAACTGATCTTTCCCATGAGCCGTCAGCCCCTGGTGCACAGCCAGACCTTTCTCAGCCATTGCCCGCAGCTGCGCGATTACGCACTGGTGCAGAGCCTCTACAAGTTCATCAACGACGTCGTGATCTTCGAGACCGAACTGGTGGATCACACCGCCCGGCGCATCGCCAAGAATCGCTTCGGCATCGAGTTCCCGTTCGCCTGCCGCTACGACGCGATGACCGTGGTGGTGGACGAGGATTACCACGCGTTGGTGGCGATGGACTTCATGCAGCAGACCATCGACATGACCGGCATCGAACCGATTCCGTTGCCGACCCAGATCGAGCTCAGCCGCGCGATACCGACGACGCTGGCCCAGGCGCCGGAACATCTGCAAAGCGCCGTGGAACTGATCTGCATCGCGATCGCCGAAAACACTGTGACCAACGAAGTCGCGGCGTTCGCCCGGGACGACTCGGTCAAGGCTTCGATCAAAGGCCTGATGGCCGATCATCTGATGGACGAGGGACGACACTCGGGCTTCTGGACGCGGCTGGTGCAGATGTACTGGCGTGCAGCCCCCGAAGAAGACCACGAAGCGATTGCCCGGTTGATGCCCGGCTTCATCGTCCAGTACCTGGCGAGCGATCTGCAGCAGGCCTTCGATTTCGAGCTGATCGCTCATCTGCCCGTTGATGAATCGGTGCGCCAGTCGCTGCGTGAAGAGGCCAGCGCGCTGGCCTACCCCATCAATCGCTTTCATCCGCTGGTGGGCAACATCACCCGCTTTTTCCGCAGCAGTTCGATGCTCGCTTCCCCCTGCGTGCGCGATGCCTTGGCCGACTACCTGACCCCATGAGGAGCTGCCGATGAGACGCCTCGAAATTGCAGTGCCTGGCACCAGCCGGGCCATGGCCGAACTGACCCAGGAACTTGAACTGCACGGCCATGGTGTCGTGACGATTCAATCTCCGGCGGTCGACCTGTTGATCGACGACGGTACGGCGCCGTGCGCCATTGAAGCCCGCTCACGCCTTGAGGTGCGTGTAGCGCTGCGAACGGTACCCGGCGAAGCGTTGCCACAACCGATCATTATTTTTCGCGACGGTGCGCAGCGGCTGTTATGCCAGGAGGTGATAGCTGCGCAAAGCGGCAATGGTCAGTCCTTGCGACTGCAGGCCCTGGCAGTGGTGGTTGAGATCGGCGCGCAGCTGGTCAGCCAATTATCCCGGGATGACACCGGCCTCGATCACTGGCCGACGGTGCAGGCCGACGCTGCCGAACACCCTTTACAGGGGCTCGATGCGCTGGACGTGCTGGCTTTCGAGCATGGCCTCAACCGGCGGCCAGTGCCCTGGCTGCTGGCCGCCGCCGAAGTGCCGGTGATGCACGGCATCGAACAGCGCATGCTCGATGATGCGGTGCAACCGGCGTTGTGGGTCGAAGGCCAGCTCACCGACTACAAAACCTTGCGCACCCAGGCGCTGAGGTTGCAGCAGGCCATGCTGGACCGGCTGGGGCAGGCAGAATCTGTGGAAGCAAAACCTGTGGAAACAAGGCTTGCCTGCGATACAGACACAGCGGTACCCAACCAGACCGAGTCATCGTTCATCGCGGGCAAGCCTTGCTCCCACAGGCCTTGCACCCACAAGCCTAGCTCTCAAATGGTGATTGCGGTGTGCCTGTCTAAATCCGCGCCGTTATATGCAGCGATCCTGGCCGTTCTGGGCTGTGGCGCGGTGTACCTGCCGCTGGACCCGCAACACCCCGTGCAGCGTCGACGCTTCATCCTGGAAAACGCCAAGGCCGACCTGCTGCTGCACGATGGCGACAGCGACTTGGGCGATCTGCCCGTGCCCGCGCTGAACGTGCATCGGCTGCCAGCGCTCAAGCCGGGCATCCCCGTCTCGCTGATCCGTCGCTCGGTGGACATCGACGAACCGGCCGTGGCGATCTACACCTCCGGCACCACCGGCCAACCCAAAGGCGTGCTGCTCAGTCATCGCAACCTCAGTCATTTCTGTGCCTGGTACAGCGATTACGTCGGGTTGCAGCGCGACAGTCGGGCGTTGCAGTTCTCCACCATCAACTTCGATGCGTCGCTGCTGGATATCCTCCCGACCTTCATCCAGGGTGCATTGCTGGTAGTGCCCAGCGAAGACCAGCGCCGCGATCCCCAGCAACTGGTGGCGTTGATTCACGCGCAGCGCGTCAGCCACGCCTTTCTACCGCCTGCGCTGCTGAGCGTGCTGCCGCTGGACGCCCCCCTGGGCCTGGCGCACTTGATCACCGGTGGGGATGTCTGCGAGCCGTTCGTGATCGAGCGACTCGCGCCCCAGTGCCGCTTCCACAACATCTATGGCCCGACCGAAACAACCGTGCTTGCCACCACGCGGCAGTTTGGCGTGGGTGATAACAACCGCAACCTCGGCGTACCCATCGCCAACGCTCGGGTACTGATCCTCGATGAGCAGCTGCAACCGGTGCCCCAAGGCGTACCCGGCGAGCTCTACATCGCCGGGCCGGGCGTCGGCCTGGGGTATCTGCACGACCCGACCCTGACCGCCTCGCGGTATCTTGACCTGACCCTGCCCGGTGGACAGAAGCTGAGGGTCTATCGCACCGGCGATATCGGCCAGTGGAGCGACAACGGCATCGAACTGTGCGGCCGGCGCGACAATCAGGTGAAGGTCCGGGGCTTTCGGGTCGAACCCGAGGAAATCGAACATTGCCTGCGGGAAAGCCAGTTGTACCGCCAGGTGGCCGTGGGTGTGGACGAGCGTCGACGGATCCTGGCGTTCCTGGTCCATCCTCGAGAAGACCGGCCCGGCACCGCCCTCCAGGCGCTGCGCGAGCATGTGCAGGACACGTTGCCCAGCTACATGCACCCTGGCGCCTTCATCGAGCTGCCCAGCCTGCCCTACACCAGCAACGGCAAGGTCGATCGCCGCGCCTTGCTCGCCCTGTCGGTGCAGGTTCAGGTCAGTGGCCAACGACGCCAGCCGCAAAACCCGCTGGAAACCCAGTTGCAGCAATTGTGGGCCGAGCTGCTGGAGCTGCCGGCCGAAGACATTGCCACCGACGAGAGTTTCTTCAACCTGGGCGGGCATTCGATCCTGCTGTCGCAACTGCTGCTGAGCATTCGCCAGACCTTCGGGCGCAGCCTGTCGATCAATCGCTTCATCGAGGCACCGACGCTGATGACCTTGGCGAAACTGCTCGACAGCCCTGAACAAAGCGACACATCGGTGCTCAGTCCCCAGGCCTTCATCGATGCCGAGGCGGAACTCAACATCGATCCACTGCCCATCAGTCAATGCGGTGACGTGCATAAAGTGGTGGTGACCGGCGCCAACAGCTTTCTCGGAGTGCACATTGTCGAGGCGCTGCTGGCCTGGGGCGCCACCGAAGTCGCCTGTCTGGTGCGCGCGTCTGCCGGACAAAGCGCGGCAGAACGCTTTTCTCAGGCCCTGCAGGACAATCGCCTGACTCATCTGGACCTGAGCCGGGTCAGTGTCTATGCCGCCGACATCACCCAACCGCAGTTGGGTCTGCCGGACGATGTCTATGCCCGTATCGACCGAACCTTTGGTGCCCTGGTGCACAACGCCGCCCACGTCAACCACGTGCTCGACTACGAGTCCCTGGCGCGGGACAACGTGGAGCCGATCTTCGAATGCCTGCGCCTGTGTGAAGGCCGCAGCAAGAAGATCTTCAACTTCGTCTCCACGCTTTCGGCCTCCAGTGCCCTGGGCGCCGACGGCCAGGTACTGGAGCAACCCGCCGCACCGACGCCACCGATCTACATCAAGAACGGTTACAACCTGTCCAAATGGGTCGGCGAACGGATCCTGCAGCGGGCGCGTGATCGCGGGGTGCGGGTCAACCTGTTCCGTCCAGGCAACATCAGTTTCAACAGCCTGACGGGGGTCTGCCAGCCCCACAAGAATCGCTTGATGCTGATGCTCAAGGGCTCGATCCAGCTGGGCCAGGTGCCGGATCTGTCACTCAACTTCGACCTGATGCCGGTGGATTTCCTGGCCCGCTTCATCGCCTTCCACGCCAGCCGCTACCAGCCAACGCAAGCGGTGTTCAACCTGCACAACCCCGAGCCTTTGAGCTGGGACGCCTACGTGGCGTCGTTCCGCGAAAGCGGCCGGGAGTTTTCCCTGGTGAGCGTCGCGGACTGGCAGCGGCAACTGGGCCGGGTCGATGCCGACAACGCGCTGTTCGGCGTGCTGGGGTTCTACCTCAACGGCTTCGAAGAAGACATCGGCGACATCTCGATGATCCGCCATGACAACGCTCGGACCGGGGTGCGGCAGATGGGGGCCCGCTACCCGGAAAAATCCCCGGCGCTGCTGCGGCGCGGTGCCGACTACCTCAAAGCCATCGACTTCATCTGAAGCCATCCAACCCGAAGCAAGGAGCAAGACCATGAATGCATTTCAACCCGATACCCTGATCAGGAACCCTCACGCCTGCCAAGTCGAAACCTCAGTGGAGGTGACGGCGGACGCGGCAAAGGTCTGGGAACTGGTGGGCGATTTTGGCGGTTTCAATCGTTTCATCCCGGCGCTCGAGCGCATCGAAATGACCGGAGAGGGGGTGAGATCCCTGCGCAAGAAGTTCTTTGTCGACGGGCAGAACCTGGTGGTGGAACAGCTCAACAGCCGTGACGACCAGGCCATGCACATGACCTGGACACTGATCTACAACACCCTGGGCATCGACAACCTGTGGGCCGCCATGCGCGTCGAGCCAATGGCGAACAACCGCTGCCGCGCCACCTGGACCATCATCGCCGACCACACCGAAGCCCATTCGCCGTCGGGGTTCAGGGATTTCCTGCAAGGCTTTGCCGACGAGGCCATGGGGAATGTGCGGAAGATGTTCGCCTAGGTAATGCCACTGTGGGAGCGAGCCTGCTCGCGATAGCGCTGGGTCAGCTAGCGATGATGTCGACTGTGCCGCCGTCATCGCGAGCAGGCTCGCTCCCACACTGGTTCCTGACTAACCGCAATATACGAACCCACCCCCCGCTCCCACAGGACTGGGTCAGATCTTGAAGCTGTCCACCAACTGCTTCAGTCGATTGGCCTGTTGGGACAAGGCATCGCAGTCCTTCAGGGTTTCATTGAGGTTGGCCACGCTTTGCTGGTTCAGCAGGTTGATATGGCTGACGTCCATGTTGAGGGTTTCCACCACGGCGGTCTGTTCTTCGGTCGCGGCGGCCACCGACTGGTTCATGCCATCGATTTCACCGATACGCTGCGTCACGCTGACCAGCCGCAGACCGGCCTGGTTGGCAACTTCCACACTCTCTTCGCTGGAAACCTGGCTGGCGTTCATCGTCGTGACCGCTTCACGGGAGCCGACCTGAAGCGAGGTGATCATCTTGTGGATTTCTTCCGCCGATTCCTGGGTACGGTGCGCCAGGTTGCGTACTTCATCGGCCACCACCGCAAAACCACGCCCCGCCTCACCGGCACGGGCCGCTTCGATGGCGGCGTTCAAGGCCAGCAGGTTGGTTTGCTGGGAAATGCCCTTGATCACGTCCAGGATGTGCCCGATGTTGTCGGTGCTGGCGTTCAGGGTTTCGATCTGGGTGCACGAAAGGCTGATTTTCTGCGACAGCTCGGTCATGGCCTGAATGGTTTTTTCCACCACCTGACGACCGTCATCGGCCTGTTCGCTGGCACCACTGGCCTGTTGCGAGGCGTCGGCGGCATTGCGGGCGATTTCCTGGGTCGCAGCGCCCAACTGGTTGATAGCCGCCGCCACGCTGTTGGTGCGGGCGCTCTGTTCATCCGAACCGACGAGCGAAGCGTTGGACGACGTCATCACGCGCTGCGACAGGTCGTGCACCTGGCGGGTGGCGGAAGACACTTCGGAAATCGAGGCGTGGATCCGCTCAACGAACTGGTTGAACGAGCCCCCCAATACCGCGAACTCGTCCTTGCCTTGTACGGCCAGACGCCGGGTCAGGTCGCCTTCGCCCTGGGCAATGTCGTGCATGGCACGGCCCATGGTGGTCAACGGACGCATCAGTACCTGAATCAGCAGGCTCAGCAGCAACGCGATGGCCGCGACCGCGACGAACATTGCAATCAGCGCTGAGGTACGGAACTGGCTCAGCGGCGCATAGGCCTTGGCCTTGTCGATCGACAGGCCAATGTACCACTCGGCGCCCGGCAGGCCGGTCACCGGGGTGAACGACAGAATACGATCCTGCCCGTTCAACTCAACGTCCTGGATACCTTTGCCAATGCGCACAGGCGTGCCTGGATAGATGTCCTTGAGGTTCTTCATTACCTGGTCCTTGTCCGGGCTGACGATCACCTGACCGTCACCGCTGACCAGGAAGGCATGGCCGATGCCACCGAAGTCCACCGAGTTGATGATTTTCACCAGGGTATCGAGGCTCAGGTCGCCGCCCACCACACCCAGCAATTCGCCGCTTTTCTTCACCGGCAGGGCAATGGTCACCACCAGCCCGCCGACGGCGGCCGAATAAGGCGGAGTCAGCATGGTTTTATCGGCGGTCACCGCCTGTTTGTACCAAGGGCGCTGGCGCGGGTCGTAGCCGTCGGGCATTTTTGCGTCGGGGCGCTGGGTGAAGACACCGTTGGCCTGGCCCACGTAGGTGAACTGGAAATTCGATGTCAGCGCCGGCTGGTCCACCAGCCCCGCCAGATCGGCGGTAGCCCCCTGGTGTGCGATGTTCTGCGCCAGGTTTTCCAGTACCAGGATGCGACCGCTCATCCAGTTCTGGACGCTGCTGGCCGTCAGGTCACCAGATTGTTCGATAGAGGACTCAAGGCTGCGGCCGATGGTGTTGCGCTGCAAATAATCGTTGTAGAGGGTGAACAGGGCAAAAGCCAGAACTACCACACCAGAGGCGGCTAGAAGGATTTTATGGCTGAATTTCAAATTCATCGAAGAGGCTTCTTATGCAGGGAGTGGGGGTGCATTCCGGTTGCAACGTTCACATGCCAGCGCGGGCAGGACTTGTGGTCTGCTCCACTTTGGTGCACGCATATCAGTCTTTCGGCAAGCCCCGGGAAAAAATTAGGTTTTTTTGGGATGGCCCGACGAGAGGATGAGCGTAGTCGTTATGCACCCGCTCGCCAGGGCTGCTGCATGGCCAACGGGCGCGACCTCAGTGGCAAAGGGAATTGCTCCCTCGCCACGGACTATGGGTCTATCGACGACGTGTGAAAAAAGCCTCCTCAACCCTGAACAGCACTCACCGCTTCCTGCCTCGGTTTATCCTCGCCTACAAACCGGTTCGCCCGGCCAAAGGTGCCGAAGTCATTGAACCGCACACCCATCTCGCGCATCACCTTATGTGCCACCGGCACCGTCAGCTGACGGACGTAGAACGGCTCCTTCACCGCAAAATGATGGATCCCGTGGCTGCTGCCGAAGTTGAAGCAGAACGCCTGCAACGGCCATAGCCACCACGGGTTGAGCACCTGGGTTTGCTGGATGACATTGCCAGGTTCGACGTCGCCGTAGTAATGCATGTTGGAACTGATGAAGTGCAGGCAAAAGGTGCGCAACACGTTTGGACCGATGATCACCACCGCCGCGATATCGATCACGTGCATCATCGCCAGGGTGTCCGCCGACCAGTCAATCGATGCACCCAACAGGCTCGCGACGCCATTGGCCCCATGGAAACCGAGAAACACGTACCAGGCCCCCCAGTGCAGCAGTGCCAGCGGGAAATACACCTTCAGCGTGCGTTTGAGGATGTTGCGCTTGTGCGCCCAGGTCCTGGCCCGCAGCAGACGGATGAGGGCCGACATCACGTTGTCACCGACCATCAGCAACCGCGCCAGCCCCCACGGCTCGCCGTTGGTGATGGCCCGTTCTTCCAGGTCGGCCTCGGTGCCGGACATCTTGTGGTGATTGAGGTGCAGGTGACGGCGGATCCACGGGTTGATAGTGCTCGGCCGCGCCAGCCACACCAATCCCATCATCAGATTGTGGGGCAGGCGTTGCTTGCGAAAATACATGCTGTGGATCAGGTCGTGCTCCAATTCGTGGGTCAACGAGGCGAAAAAAGCGTTGAGCAGCAGGCACGCCCAGCCAGCCAGATGGCCGTTGATGTAAAGCAGTGCCGATCCGATCATCCCCGCCAGGGCGAACGCCAGAATGCCCGCCCCCAAGGCATCCTGATGGAGCAGGATCGGGTAGCGTCGGCGCAACTCTTCGCCATGGGCCAATACCACCTGGCGAATATGGGCGGATCGTTGTTGTGCATTCAATCGCTCGGGACTTGCGCTACGGCCATGCATGGCTTAAATCCTCTGTTAAAGATGTGCTCATCCTGACGAGCCTTGCGCCGCCGGGTGGTAGCCGTAGACGCCAACCTGTTGACCGCAAGCGCCAATCGCCATGACTGAACCGACCACCCTCGCCAGCTGGACCCGCGCCCTGCGCAAACAGCTCGATGCGTTGGGCCTGGATGGCCATGCCCTGTGCCTCGAAGCCGGGCTTGACCCACAGCTGATGGACGATCCGAACGCTCGCTACCCGCTTTCAGCCACCACCCGCTTATGGGCCCTGGCAGTGCAAACCAGCGGTGATCCGGCCATCGGCCTGCGGGTATCGCGCTTCGTCAGCCCCACGACGTTTCACGCCTTGGGTTACGCCCTGGTGGCCAGCGGCAGCCTGCGGGAAGTGTTCGAGCGCATCGTGCGCTATCACCCGGTGGTCAGCGACGCGCTGACGCTGCAACTGAGGCGCTGCGAGGACCGTTACCGCTTTACCCTTGATTTGCCCCAGGGCCACCCCGTGCCCGCTTTCGAAGCCATCGACGCGTTCGCCTCGATTTACGTGCGCACCTGCCGTAACCGCCTGGGTCGCGACTACGCACCGTTGGCGGTGTACCTGCGACGCCCTGAGCCGGCGGACCCTGCGCCGTGGCATAAAGCGTTCCGTTCGCCGGTGCATTTCGCCGCCGAACAGGATTGTCTGGAGTTCAGCCTCGCCGACTTCGACAGCCACCTGGACGATGCCAACCCGGAACTGGCCGAACACAATGAAACGGTGCTCAAGCGCACCCTCGCCCACCTCCAGCCGTTGACCTGGGAGCGCAAGGTGCGTGCAGCCATCGAGGCCCAATTACCCGAAGGTGAACCCAGCGCCGAACGCATCGCCCAAGCCATGCACCTGAGCCTGCGCAGCCTGCAACGGCACCTGGCCGACGAAGGCTGCCGCTTCGATGCGCTGCTCAACGAGTGCCGGGAAAACCTGGCGCTGCTGCACCTGCGCGACCCCCAATGCTCGTTGAGCGAAGTCGGCTACCTGCTGGGCTTTGCCGACGCCAGCAGCTTCAGCCGCGCATTCAAGCGCTGGACCGGGATGACGCCCGGGCAGTTTCGGGAGGGGCTGCGCTAGCAGGGCTGGCCTCATCGCGAGCAGGCTCGCTCCCACAGGGATGCACGGCCAACACAGACCCAATGTGGGAGCGAGCCTGCTCGCGAAAGCGATGGATCAGTCGATACCGCACTCAGGCCTGGGTCATCTCCCGCAAACGCCCCATATCAAGGATCTCGATCTCGCCATAACCGAGGTGCAGGATGCCTTGGGCCTGCAAGTCCTTGAGGATCTGGTTGGTGGTCTGACGTGACAGCGAGAGCATCAGCGCCAGTTGTTCCTGGGACAGTTGCAGGACCTGTCGCGCCGATTCGATTTCGCCGTAGCCTTCGGCGATCAGCAGCAAGCGATGGGCAACGCGGGCCGGGGCAGGCATCAAGCTCAGTTGTTCGAGGTTGATGAAAGCCAGGCGCAGTTTGTGGCTCATCAGCAGCGCGAGATGCCGCCAGTACGCCGGGTGCTGTTCCAGGAAGGCCAATAACGTCGCCTGGGGCAAATGCAGCAGCGTGCATTGCCCGACGATGACCGCGTCATGGGTACGCGGCTGGCCGTCGAACAGGCAGATTTCACCAAACCAGTGAGGCGCCTCCACCACGCTCAGCAACGCTTCCTTGCCTTGCTCGTTCACCGAACCGACCCGCACCGCGCCTTCCAGCACCGCGTACAGGCCACACGGCGGATCGCCGCGCTGGAACAGCCGATGCCCTGGCGACAGACGACGTTCCCGTGACATGCCCAGCAAACTATTCTGTAATTCAACGGGCAGGTGGCTGTACCAGTGGCCGGCCATTAGGTGCGAGTGCCAGGGGTGCGAATTCATGAAAACTCCGGGAAGTGTCGGCTAACTGACAGAACACCTTATGAGACCTGGGCATCATGCAGGCATCACCTCAGGAGGAACAACAATGAAAAGCCTCGTCGATCATCTCAGTCAATACGCCGCCTATCACCGCGACCCGCGCAACATTGCCAGCCATTTCATTGGCATTCCGCTGATCTTCGTCGCGGTCGCCGTGCTGTTGTCACGACCGGGCTGGCCAATGGGCGCGCTGCTGCTGTCACCGGCGTTGCTGGTCGCGGCGGCCAGCGCCTGGTTCTACCTGCGACTGGAGTTGCGCCTGGGTGTGCTGATGACGGTTCTGCTGGGCCTGGCCGTGTGGCTGGGGCAGGTATTGGCCGCGCAAGGCACAGCGGTGTGGCTAAGCAGCGGCCTGGGGATGTTTGTGGTGGGCTGGGCGATTCAGTTTGTCGGTCACCATTACGAAGGTCGCAAACCGGCATTCGTCGATGACCTGACCGGGTTGATCGTCGGGCCGTTGTTCGTGGTGGTCGAGGCAGGATTCCTACTGGGACTTCGTGGTGAACTGAAGCAGGCCATTGAGGAACGCGTCGGCCCGGTGGCCTTGCGCAACCAGCGCTCGGCCGCCTGATCACCAACGACAAGGCTGTCCGGGCAAACCCTGTGGGAGCGAGCCTGCTCGCGATAGCGGTGGGTCAGTCAACACACTATTGACTGACAGGGCGCAATCGCGAGCAGGGCTCGCTCCCACAAGTGCCAGACCTTAGCGGTCAAGCGTTACAGCGCACCGAACTCGACCCGGATGGTGAGCGCGCCGGTGTTATCGCTCAAGCCAGCCCCGTATTTCCCGGTCAGGTCATCATTGATGCACAGTTGCAGCTCCCCTTGCTGGTTGCCCGGCACTTGCGCCAGATCCCCCACCAGGAACGGCGTGCCACTGTCTCCCACGCGACCAACCAAGGCACCTTCGGCAGCACCGGGCAAGGCATAGCTGCTGTAGTCGATGTGCCTCGAACCACCCTTCCCATCGACATTGCCGCCCTGCGGGCTGGCACACCATAGCCCGCTGACGTAGCGAACCAGGCGCGGCACCAAACCGTTGACCTGCACACCGGTGCCCTGCCAGGCGACGTTGGATTGGACCTTCATCGTCACCGCCCTCAGGTCGTTGGCCACGGTATCCCCGGCCTGGAACGACAACGCCGCGATGGTCAGGCTCGGATTCGAGGTCCCGCTGCTGGGGAAAACACCATCGCCCACCAGGAACAGGTTCTTGTGATCCCAACTGCGCTGGTCCTTGTCGACCACCGATTTGGCCGGGTCACTGCCCATGCGATAGGTGCCCATCAAGTGACCGGCACCCTGGAAGCTCATAGATTCGTTCCCGTAAGTGAATGTCCCCGGCGTAAGAGGCTTGGTCAGCTCTACGGCACCGAGCAGGTCCTTGATAATGTGAGTAGCCAGCCGTTTTGCCTCCAGGAACCCCTTTTGGGTGTACTTGGACAATTCATAGTGGATTTCCGGCCGGGGAATACCGAGGCGGTCCTTGTACTCGGTCGACGGCACGATGTAGCACTTGGCGTTATCGGGATCATCTTCCACCTGCTCCACCAGGAACGCGATGCGGAACTGCCGGATGAAAATGTCGTTGAGTTTTTGCACCAGCGCTGTTCCATAAAGCGCTTCGGTAGGGGCTTTGGGGTCCTGATTCGACGACAGCGGGTTGACGCGGTTGTTGTTCGTGCCGTCGATGAAGTCGGCCACCGTGTCGTAAGGATCGTTGGCCGGCCAGTTCCAGCCCTCGTTGCCGATTTCAATGCGCCACGCCGCTCGTTGGCTGCGGAAGGCACCGTCGCGCAAGCTCTCGATACCCGCGGTGGACAGGGGTCCGCGGTACGGAAAAATCGCCTTGCCTTCAGGCATCAGGCCCCACGCCAGGTAGATCGGGTGATCGGCCAGGCTGCGTCCCACCTGACCGCTGCTGTTGGCTACGCCCTTGGGCCAAGCGGGCGTGGCGGAGTTGAGCAACAGCTTGGGGGTTTCGATGGCATGGGCGGCGATCACATAACGTTGGCCGAGGGCCACGCCAGTGCCGGTGACCGGTCCGTCACCCAACTGATACTGCATGAACTCCACACCGCTGACATTGTTGTCCGCGCCCACGGTCACTTTGCTCGCCACGGTTCGGTACAGCACCTTGACCTTGCCGGTAGCCAGGGCCTTGGTCATCGTCACGGTGGCGTCGTACTTGGCCTGGATCGGACAGATCGGAGTGCAATTGGTATTGCCGGCACACACCCGGCGCCCCGCATAGGGTTGGGAGTTACGCCCAGCGGGTGTCGGACTGACCACCAACGGCAAGCCATCGAAGGTCTGCCCCGTCACCGCCGTGACAAAACTGCCATCGACCAGCGACAACGGAATGCTGTGCATCGGGAAGGCGTAGCCTTCGGGGAAGGTGATGCCCAGGTACGCCTGGTCGGCGACGTTGGCCGAGACGCCGATTTCCGCCTCGGCCCGGCAGTAGGCGCTTTGCAGATCGTCGTAGCCAATGGGCCAGTCCACTCCAACGTTGTACAAGGATTTCAGGCGAAAATCGTTCGGCACCATGCGCAGGCTCGTTCCGACCCAGTGCCAGGTGGTCCCGCCGCCCACTCGCTCATAGGTGCTGGTGAAAGGCATCGGGCCTTTCTGCACCAGATAACTGACTTTTGGATTGTCCCAGCCCAGGATCAGGTCGGCGATGGTCGCACGCGGGGCGTTTTGCCCGGCCGGGTCACGGGGCGGGTCCAGGCTGGTGACCGGTGGATAGGGCGATTCCGGGGTTTTCAGCGTGGTCGTGTAGAACCGCTCCAGGTATTGAGCCCGATTGACCGGGATCTCCGGCCCCGACTCGAGTACCAGTACCTCCACCCCGGCCATGGCCAGTTGATAGGCAACGATGCTACCGGCCAGTCCAGCGCCAACGATCACCACTTCGGCTTGTTCAGTACTCATGACCGGTCTCCTTGTTGTGCATTGGAGGACGCGGTGGCGGGTACGCCGGTCAAGTCCTCAAGGCTCGACGGCTGTTCGTTCCAGTAGCCGAAGAAGGATTCGCTGTAGCCCATGGGGTGAGCCTGGGCGATTTTCCAGGACCAGCCGTTGATGTAGGCCTGATCGGACACCACCGCCGAGTCACCCTTTTTGTAATTCCCCGCGTCATACGGTTGGTACCAGACACCCAGGAACCAGAGCTTCATGATTGAACGCGCCGCCAGCACGGAGTTGGGGGTCGGTTGCGTGGTGACCAGCACCTGCTGGGCGATCTTGTCCGGGGGCACGTTGTCGGCCGCCAACGTGGCGTACTGCGCCAGCAACGGGTTGAGCACATCGGTAGTGATGCGTGGGGTGACGTAATCGAGAAAGAGCGGAGGCAGACCTATCGGGTCGAGCTGTGGCGCCAGGCGCGCGATGGGGATACCGGTCAGGGCCGATGATAGGCCGACGAAATTGTCCAGGTCAGTGCTCATTGTTTGGCTCCTTGTCCGGAAGTGGACTGCGCGCGTTCGAGCAAATAGGTGAAGTCCGCAAAGCTGGTACGCGGAGATTCGGTGACATGAGTGGCGGCGTTGCCATGACAAGCCATGCAACTGGAAGACGCCTGGGGCGTGGTGCCCTGGATGTAGGTTTCCAGCGTGGCATTGGCCAGGAACGGGGGCGCGGGATTGCCCAGCGGGTTGGCCGCCGAAATCTGGCAGTTCGGTGGCGGCGCTGCGCTCGGCCACTGGGTGCTGATCAACTGATAGTTGGCCCAGACGCTCTGCGGGTTGACCGTGCGCAACAGGCCCTGATATTTGGCGTTCAGGGCATTGGTAGGTCCGGTCAGCGGTACTTCGCGCACGATCTGCGAGGGCGTCGCCTTGACGGCCGGGTTCCATGGTCGTGGCGGAGGCTGGTTGATCGCATTGGTGCTGGCGGCGTTGTAGAACAGGTACGGGCCTTTGCGCTGCGCCACCGGTGTGGATTGTTCCGGCACGTTGTTCACATGCTCGAAGGTCGACCAGACCCACTGCGGTGCGCTGGCGGTCTTATGAACGATGTGCAGGCCCACCAGACCGACCGACTGGGACGCGCACGACTCCTCGACAATCGGCCCATGGCTTGGGTCACTGTTGCCCGGCGTATAGACCAGTGCATCGACCGTGTGGAAATCCTGGGGCCGGTCGTTGGCGCCCAGCACCTTCCAGGATGCCTTCACCATCACCGAACCGACCTGGCTCGTGTCGTTGGAGCCACAGCTGAACGCCACGGTATTGGTCTTGTTCGCGGCAAAGAATTTCTGCTGGCCTTCGATGCTATACAGACCGTTGTCGACGATCCCGTTGAACATGGATTGGTTGACCACGATTTCGTTGCGCGTATACACGCCATTCTGATCCACCAGCGGGCCGCTATCGAAGGGCTGGATAAACTCATCCAGCATGTCGGGGACCTTGCCCATCTGCTGCAGCAACCGCCCGGGCTTGAGCTGCTTGCACACTTCGGGAAGCGTCGCCGGCGCATCCCAGGGCAAGGGTGCCTGGCCCTTGGCGCGGAAAATCTGGTAGCTCTCTTTCCAGCTTTCCCAGACCGTGGCCCCGTCCTGCTGGCCGATGGTGGTACCGGTATTGGGATTGCCGTTGTCCAGCGCCGGCCAGTTCAGGGCGATGAAGGTCTGCCACGACAGGTCATCGAAATTACCTTGCAGGCTGGACAGGGAGACAGGCTGGGTGGCCGTGACATCGAAGGGTATTTGCGGCGACAACGAGGGGTCGGCGCTGGCGAACGGGCACAGCAAAACGCTCAACAAGGCACAGCCCAGCGGGCCATGCCGACTGACTTCCATTCTCATGCTTGATCTCCTTGGCATCAGGGCGCCAGGAAATCACTCCGGTCCGTCATGGACTCTCACTGCCTCCTGGCACGTCAGAGTCTAGGTAGGGTTTTATGCAAGAAGAGCGGTGGACGTAGAACCAATCGAAGCAAGGCCGGACGGCGTTATTCGAATTCAAAGAGCGGTGTCATGGTGGAAGCCATCGCGAGCAGGCTCGCTCCCATAAGGGATTTCAGGGAGACCACGGTCCCTGTGGGAGCGAGCCTGCTCGCGATGCTTTTGATCCTAGAGGTTGGCGACCTTCTGCCAGACCTTCGGCTTGAAGAACAGCGTCTCGCCCTTCGCCAGTCCCACCAGGCTGTCGTGGTCCTTCACCACTTCGGCTTCGATCAGTTCACTCTGGCCTTCCACCTTCAAGGTCACCCGGGTCGTGGCGCCCAGCGGGCGGATGTCCCGCACTTCGGCGGCGTGGTGGTCTTCCAGCTCCGAACGCGACAGCGAGACTTCATGGGGACGGAACAGCACATGCCGGTCTTCACCCAGGTGCAGGCGGTTCGAGTCGCCCAGGAAGTGATACACGAAATCACTGGCCGGGTTTTCATACACATCGCCTGGCGAGCCGATCTGCTCGATCACACCCTTGTTCATCACCACGATGCGGTCGGCGACTTCCATCGCCTCTTCCTGGTCGTGTGTCACGAACACCGAGGTCAGGTTGATGTCCTCGTGCAGCCGCGCCAGCCAGCGGCGCAGTTCCTTGCGGACCTTGGCATCGAGGGCGCCGAACGGTTCGTCCAGCAGCAACACCTTGGGTTCTACCGCCAATGCGCGGGCCAGGGCGATACGCTGGCGCTGGCCGCCGGAGAGTTGCTCGGGGTAGCGGTCGGCAAGCCAGTCCAGTTGCACCATATTCAGCAGCTCGTGAACCTTGGTCGCAATCTGGCTCTCGCTCGGGCGCTGGCCCTTGGGTTTCATGCGCAGGCCGAAGGCGACGTTGTCGAACACGGTCATGTGGCGGAACAAGGCATAGTGCTGGAACACGAAGCCGACGTTGCGATCGCGCACGTCGTGGCCGGACACGTCCTCGCCGTGGAACACGATGCTGCCCTGATCCGGGGTTTCGAGGCCGGCGATGATCCGCAGCAGCGTGGTCTTGCCGCAACCCGACGGGCCCAGCAGCGCCACCAGCTCACCGCTCTGGATGTCCAGGCTGATGTCGTCCAGTGCCCTGAACGCGTTGAAATTCTTGCTGACGTTACGAACTTCGATCGACATGACTTATTCCTCCGCGGCGCTGGCGCGCAGGCGGTTGATTCGGTTTTCGCTCCACTGCTTGAGCAGCAGGATGAAGAGCGCCAGGATCAGCAACAGGCTCGCCACGGCGAACGCGGCCACGTGGTTGTATTCGTTGTAGAGAATCTCGACGTGCAGCGGCAGGGTGTTGGTCACCCCGCGAATGTGTCCGGACACCACCGACACCGCGCCGAACTCACCCATGGCCCGGGCGGTGCACAGCACCACGCCATAGATCAGCCCCCATTTGATGTTCGGCACGGTGACATGCCAGAACATCTGCCAGCCATTGGCTCCCAGCAGGCGCGCGGCTTCTTCTTCCTGGGTTCCCTGTTCCTGCATCAGCGGGATCAGCTCACGGGCCACGAACGGCACCGTGACGAAAATCGTCGCCAGCACGATGCCCGGCAGCGCAAACACGATCTGGATATCGTGGTCCGCCAGCCACGGCCCGAACAGGCCCTGGGCACCGAACATCAGCACGTAGACCAGGCCCGCGATCACCGGCGAGACCGAGAACGGCAGGTCGATCAGGGTCACCAGCATGCTCTTGCCACGGAACGAATACTTGCTCACGCACCACGCGGCACTGACCCCGAACACCAGGTTCAGCGGCACCGAAATCAGCACCGCGATCACCGTGAGCTTCAGCGCCGACAGCGCGTCGGGTTCGAAGATCGCGGTAAAGAACGCGCCCAGGCCGAGCTTCAGGCCCTGGGACACCACGATGAACAGCGGCAACAGCAGGAACAAGGCAAAGAACAGCCAGCCGAAGCCGATCAGGATCCGTCGCGATGTCGCGCTGCCGCGGCGGGCGGCGTTGGTGGAGGCCGCGGAAATAGACGATTGGGACATGTTCGCGCCTCCTTATGGGGTTTCGATGCGCCGCTGCAGCAAGTTGATCAGCAGCAACAGGACGAAGGAAACCACCAGCATCAGCACGCCGATGGAGGTGGCGCCGGTGTAGTCGTATTGGTCGAGCTTGACCATGATCAACAGCGGCAGGATCTCGGTTTTCATCGGCATGTTGCCGGCGATGAAAATCACCGAACCGTACTCGCCCACGCCCCGGGCAAACGCCAGGGCGAAACCGGTCAGCCAGGCCGGCAACAACGCCGGCATCAGGATATGGCGAAACACCTGCCACGGCTTGGCACCGAGGCAGGCGGCGGCCTCTTCGACCTCACGAGGGATATCCGCCAGCACCGGCTGCACCGTGCGCACCACGAACGGCAGCGTCACGAAGGTCAGTGCCAGGGTAATCCCCAGCGGGGTATAGGCGATCTTGAACCCCAGGTCGGTGGCGAACTGGCCCACCAGGCCGGTCGGTGCATACAAGGCCGTCAAGGCGATACCGGCCACGGCGGTGGGCAGGGCGAAGGGCAGGTCGATCATCGCGTCGATGATCTTGCGGCCAGGAAAGGTATACCGTACCAGCACCCAGGCCAGCAGCGTGCCGATCACGCCATTGATGATCGCGGCGCACAGCGCGGTGCCGAAGCTGAGCTTCAAGGCAGCCAACACCCGCGGAGCCGAAATGATCGTCCAGAACTGGTCCCAGGTGAGTTGGGCGGCATGCACGAACATCGCCGCCAGCGGTATGAGCACAATCAGACTGAGGTACACCAGGGTGTAGCCCAGCGTCAGCCCGAAGCCGGGTATGACGGGGGAGATGCGACGCGACATAAAAGTCCTTGGTTGAAAACACACTGTGGGAGCAAAACTGGGTGGGAGCAAGGCTTGCCCGCGATGGGGGCGACTCGGTTTCTAAAGGACCGCATCGCCTTCATCGCGGGCAAGCCTTACTCCCACAAAATCCCCTTGCCACAGATTCAATGTCCGGTTTTTCAGATCAGCCCAGCTTACTGCGCCTGATAGATCTGGTCGAACACACCACCATCGTTGAAGAATTTCGGTTGGGCGGTTTTCCAGCCGCCGAAGTCCTTGTCGATGGTCACCAGCTCCAGTTTCGGGAACTGCCGGGCGTACTTGGCGGCCACGTCCTTGTCCCGCGGACGGTAGAAGTTCTTCGCGGCGATTTCCTGTCCGGCCGGGCTGTACAGATGCTTGAGATAGGCTTCGGCGATCTGCAGGTTGCCTTTTTTCTCGGCATTCTTGTCCACCACCGACACCGGTGGTTCAGCAAGGATCGACAACGACGGCACGACGATATCGAATTTGTCGGCTCCACCTTCTTCTTTCAGCGCCAGGAAGGCTTCGTTTTCCCAGGCCAGCAACACGTCGCCCTGACCGTTGTTGACGAAGGTAATGGTCGAACCACGGGCGCCGGTGTCGAGGATCGGCACGTGCTTGAACAGCGCCTGCACGTATTCCTTGGCCTTGGCCTCGTCCCCCCCATTGGCCTTGAGGCCATAGGCCCAGGCCGCGAGGAAGTTCCAGCGCGCACCGCCGGAAGTCTTCGGATTCGGGGTGATAACCGAGACGTCATTCTTGATCAGGTCACCCCAGTCCTTGATGCCCTTGGGGTTGCCCTTGCGTACCAGGAACACGATGGTGGAGGTATAAGGGGTGCTGGCGTCCGGCAGGCGCTGTTGCCAATCAACCGGCAGGGTTTTACCCAACTTGGCGATTTCATCGATGTCGCCGGCCAAGGCCAGGGTCACGACGTCGGCGCGCAACCCATCGATCACCGCCCGGCCTTGCTTGCCAGAACCACCATGGGATTGCTGGATCTTCACGCTGTCGTCCGGGTGCGCCTGCTTCCAGAAACTGACGAATTCGGCGTTGTAATCCTGGTACAGCTCGCGGGTCGGGTCATAGGACACATTGAGCAGTTCGTAATCCTTCGCGACGGCGGAACCTGCGAAAACAGCGCTGGCCAGAGCGGCCAAGGCATAACGGCGAATCGACGACATGGTGAAAGCTCCTGGAGTGCTGATTTCTTATGGTTTCTGGCAGATCGGATGGTCTCGAGAATTCCCCACAGCCAAACTGTTTCAGCCTGGCTTATGGCTCGGCTGCTGCAGACGGAATTTTTCCTTGCGTTCGATCTGGACCACCTGCGCGTTGTGCACAGTGATTTCCACCGCGCCAAAGCGCAGGTCGCGCAATGCGCTCTGGATCTCACGCAAGATGGTTGCTTCGTCCTGGCCGTCAACGCTACGTAGGGATGCGCTCATGCTGCTGCTCCTTGAATGAATGCCCGGCAGTGGGCGGCACTGCTTGGGGCGTGGAGCAATACTAGATAAGCCGAGATATTCTTAAAAAGACTATTTAAGAATTTTTATATAACCAAAAACATCACCAGCAAACCCTGTGGGAGCGAGCCTGCTCGCGATGGCGGCGTGTCAGTCAGACACCTATGTTGCTGATCTGGCGCCATCGCGAGCAGGCTCGCTCCCACAGGTTTTTTGTCTGTCAGGTGATCGCCGGAGCCCGCTCCCAATCCAGCTGCTGCGCCGGCATCGGTCGTCCGAACCAATAACCCTGTCCCATCCCACAGCCCTGCTCCAGCAGGAATCCTGCCTGCTCGCGCTGTTCGATGCCTTCGGCATGCACCTGCATACCCATGCTACGGGCCAGGGCGATGATCACCCGGACAATTGCCGCGTCGTCTTCATCACACGGCAACCCCGCGACAAAGCCCTGGTCGATCTTGAGCTTCTGCACTGGCAGGCGTTTGAGCCGCAACAACGATGAGTAACCGGTGCCGAAGTCATCAATCGCCAACCGCACACCCAGTTCCCGCAACCGATGCATCTGCTCCAACGCCACTTCCGGGTCTTCCATCACCGCGCTTTCGGTCACCTCCAACTCCAGGAACGCCGGATCCAGACCGGTTTCATGGAGCACCCGTGAAACCTGCTCGTACAACTCACGATGGGCGAACAATCGGCTGGAAACGTTCACCGCGACGAACGTCAACGCAATCCCGGCCTGCTGCCACTGGCACATCTGTCGGCAGGCCTGGGCCAGGACCCAACCATCGATCTGGGCGATCAGCCCGGTGCGCTCGGCGACGGGGATGAATTCGGCCGGCGAGATCAAACCACGTACAGGATGTTCCCAGCGCACCAGCGCTTCGACCCCGATCAGGCGACTGGACGTCAGGTCGTGCACCGGCTGGTAGTGCACCCGTAGCTCCTGCTGGGCGAGGGCACGACGCAATTCGGAGGCTATCTCGACCCGTTGTTGAGCGTGGGCGGTCAGTTCTTCGGTGTACAAGGCGTAACCGTCACGTCCGGCGCTCTTGGCCTTGAACAGGGCCGAGTCGGCGTTACGTAGTAATTGCCCAGCGCTGAGGGCGTCGCCCGGAAACAGGCTGATGCCGATGCTGGCGTTGATGAACAGGGCATGACCATCAAGCCGCAATGGCTCTTTCAACGTGTCGAGAATACGTTGGGCCAGGACCGCTGCCTGCCCCGGCTGCGAGCAGTTCTCCACCAGCACGGCAAATTCATCGCCGCCCAGGCGAGCCAGGGTCACTCCCGGCACGAAGAGTGCCTGGAACCGCTCGGCCACGCTTTTGAGCAACTCGTCGCCCACCGCGTGTCCGAGGCTGTCATTGATGTTCTTGAAGTGGTCCAGGTCCACCAGCAGCAGGGCGCAACCGCGCTTGTGCAGTTGCGCCGAGGCCAGGGCCTGTTCCGCGCGGTCGGAAAACAGCATGCGGTTGGGCAGGCCGGTCAGCGGATCGTGGTGAGCCAGGTGCGCCAGTTCGTGTTCCGAATCCTTGATTGCACTGATGTCGGAGAACACTGCAACGTACTGGCTGACTTGGCCGTTATCGTCGATAAGCGCGCGAATCGTTTGCCATTGCGGGAAGATCTCACCGCTTTTGCGTCGATTCCAGATTTCACCGCTCCATTCCCCCCGCCCGTCCAGGGAGGCAAACATGTCGCGGTAGAAATCCGCCCCGTGGCGGCCGGATTTGAACAGGTTGGGACGCCGGCCCAGCACCTCGTCCCGGTCATAACCGGTGATCGCCATGAAGGCCCGGTTCACGTGCACGATCAGGCCACTGCGATCAGTCACCAGTACCCCTTCGCGGGTGCAGTCGAAAACAGCGGCGGCCTGGCGCAGACGTTCGCGATCGGCCGTGTGCCCGCCTTCGCCGAGCGACTGGCACATGCGCGCCCGCGCGAAGAAGATCAACCCGGCGCTGATCAATATCCAGACATAACCGTTGATCAGTTGCCAGTTCTGCCTGACGGGGGATTGATCGAAGAAATTGCTTAATAAATAACCAACCAGCTGCAGCCAGGCGACTGACAGCACGAGATAAAACAGCGCTTCTCGCATGGCAATGCGGTGATGGGCAGTCATTCGGTCGTCCATGTCCTTATAAATAGGCCGGGATTATAGAGGAAGAAACATCCTGCCACTCTTATCTGAAAGGCCGACTGGTTTTATCTGTAGGGCTGGTGATAATGCAACGGCTGTTTCTATCTTTATCGAGGGCCCTACAGCCTATGTGGTACGAAGGTTTTCTTGGCTTGTCACCCTGGTCACTGGTGGCGGTCACCCTGCTGATGACCCATGTCACGATCATCAGCGTCACGGTCTACCTGCACCGTTACTCGGCTCACCGCTCCCTGGAGCTCAATGCCGGCCTCAAACATTTCTTCCGCTTCTGGCTGTGGCTGACCACAGGGCAGAACACCCGCGAGTGGACCGCCATCCATCGCAAGCACCACGCCAAATGCGAAACTGTCGACGATCCCCACAGCCCGGTCGTCAAAGGCCTGTCCACCGTACTGCGCAAAGGCGCCGAGCTGTACCGCGCCGAAGCGGAAAACCCGGAAACCCTGCGCATCTACGGCAAGAACTGTCCCGAAGACTGGATCGAACGCAACCTCTACAGCCGCTACCCGCTCCTGGGCGTGGCGATCATGGGCGTGATCGACCTGCTGCTGTTCGGCACCATTGGCATCACCATCTGGGCCATCCAGATGATGTGGATTCCGGTCTGGGCGGCCGGCGTGGTCAACGGCCTGGGCCATGCCGTGGGCTATCGCAACTTCGAATGCCGCGACGCGGCGACCAACCTGGTGCCCTGGGGCATCCTGATCGGTGGCGAAGAGCTGCACAACAACCACCACACCTACCCCAATTCGGCCAAGCTGTCGGTACGCAAATGGGAATTCGATCTGGGCTGGGCCTGGATCCAGGTGTTCCGCTTCCTGCGCCTGGCCAAGGTCCAGCGGGTCGCGCCGATTGCCCATCGGATCGAAGGCAAGGGCCACCTGGACATGGACACCGCTATCGCGATCCTCAACAACCGGTTCCAGATCATGGCCCAGTACCGCAAGCTGGTGATCGCCCCGCTGGTCAAGCAGGAACTGGAAAAGGTCGATCATTCCGTTCGCCACCAATTCCATCGGGCCAAGCGCCTGCTGTCGCGGGAAACCAGCCTGCTGGACGACCGTCACCATCTGCGCATCCAGAACATGCTGGAACACAGCCAGGCGTTGAAGGTGATCTACGAAAAACGCCTGGCCCTGCAGCAGATCTGGGTCAAGACCAGCAGCAACGGCCACGACATGCTGGCGGCCATCAAGGAATGGGTCCACGACGCCGAGATCAGCGGTATCCAATCCTTGCGGGACTTTGCCGATCAGCTCAAGACCTACTCGTTGCGGCCTGCTACGGCTTGATAACCAAGCCCCGCCACCCGGCGGGGTTTTCTTTCCTGCACGATCCCACAGATTTGGCTGCCGAAACCCCGCCCCTTCGTCGCCTGAAAAGGAACTTCGTCTCGAATCCCCTATCTCAAGAGCACTTCGCCATCCAGGCGGGCTTTGGAGCAAGCGCGTGCGAACCTTCAACAGTGCACGCTCTTTGAGATTTGTGCCAATGGTCGACAAGAACCTGCAGGATTCAACCCAACCTCATTGGCCTGAAGCGGCCCAGACGCTCATGGCGCTGATGCACGCCCAAGGCGAAGTGGCGCGCCTGAGCGAGCGTGAACAGCTCTTCAGTTCGTTACTGGTCAGCGTCAACGCGGTGCTCTGGGCGTTCAACTGGGAAACCCGGCAACTGCTCTACGTCAGCCCCGCCTACGAACGGATTTTTGGCCGGCCCGTCGGCCTGGTACTGGCCGACTTCAACGAATGGCGTGACGCAATCTACCCCGATGACCTGGACTATGCCGAGCGCAGCCTGGCCGAAGTGCTGGTCAAGGGTGCCGTGGAGGATCGCGAGTACCGCATCATCGCCGCCGATGGCCAGATCCGCTGGCTGAGCGACAAATGCTTCATCAACCGCCAGGCCGAATCGGGGCAGCCGGTAATCGTGGTGGGCATCGCCGAAGACATCACCGAAAAGAAGCTGCTGGAAAGCGAGCTGCAGCGACTGGCGACCACCGACGTGCTGACCCAGAGCAGCAACCGCCGCCACTTCTTCGAATGCGCCCACCGCGAATTCGAGCAGGCACGACTGCAAGGGACGCCCATGGCGTTCCTGTTGCTGGACATCGATGATTTCAAGGTGATCAACGACACCTACGGTCATCAGGAAGGCGACAGCGTGCTGCAGAAAATCGCCGAAAGCGGGCGGACCGTGCTCCGGCGAGGCGACCTGTTCGGACGGATCGGCGGCGAAGAGTTCGCCGCCGTATTCCCCGGCTGTGCCCCGGACATGGCCATGCAAGTGGCCGAGCGCCTGCAACGGGAAATCCAGCGCCTGACCTTCCGCAGTGGGGAGCAGGGTTTCGGTATCACCGTCAGCCAGGGTCTGACCAGCATCACCGACGAAGACCAGACCCTCGACAGCCTGTTCTCGCGCGCTGACGCCGCCATGTACGAAGCCAAGCGCCAGGGCAAGAATCGGATCATCGTCGCCTGACCGACGTCCTATACAATTCCCTGTGGGAGCGAGCCTGCTCGCGAAGCGGTCTGACAGTCACTGCATCGTTGAATGCAAGACCGCTTTCGCGAGCAGGCTCGCTCCCACAGGGTTGAATCGACGTTCTTACTTCCTGCGCAAACGCATCAACTCCGGCAAGCCAATCTTCAGCAAACGCGCCGTGCGTCCACGGGCCAGCTCTTCGAGGCCTTCATGCTCGGTCAGGTGGGCCATTTGCGCCGCCATGTTCATCACCAGGGCCTCGCGGGAGTAGACCCCGCCGCCGAGGCTATAGACCGCCGCAATCAACTCCCGCAGTTCCAGTGGCAAGCGCCAGCGGGTACGCAACGCCGAGCCGAAACCGGCACCGTACTGCGCCAGGGAGTTCCCCACTTCCTCCGGCTCATCCAGTTCGCCATCGGCCCGCTTCCATTCCTCCAGACAGCGCAACACCGCCAGTTCACCCAGGCGATGCAGCAACCCGGCGCAATAACAGCGCTCTTGATCCAGATCCAGCAAGCGAGCCATCGTCCGGGCGTATTCGGCGGTGTGCAGCGACAACAGCCAATAACGCTCGGCATAGTCCGCCAGGCAGGGATCGTTGAGTCGGGCACAGCGCTTGAGGGTCAATCCGAGAATCAGGTTCATGCTCTGCCCGGTGCCGAGCTGGTGCAGCGCCTGGGCCACGGTTTGCACCGGACCGCCGCCCTGATGCTGGGCGGCGCTGTTGGCCGCGGCGATCAGCACGGCGGTAATCTGCGGGTCGGTGCGAATTTCCTCTTCCAGTAATTTCAGGTCCAGGCCGCTGGGGTTGAGGCTGCGTTTGACCGCCACTTGCACATCGGTCATCAGCGGCGCGCCTTCGGACTGCTCGCGCCGACGCTCAAGATACGTCGCCAGGGTCTGGGCGGGGCCAGGTGTCGGCGCATCGCTGGCGACGTCTTCAGAGCCACTCAACAGCAAGCCTTGCAGACGCTGGGTCAGGCTTTCCCGGTTCAAGGGTTTGGTCAGATAAGCGGCCGGCGCCAGTGGCAATACCTCTCGTACACTGGCGCTGTCATTGCGCCGGCTCATCAGGATGAATGGCAATGGCGGGGTGCGCTGTTGATGGCGAAGGCCCCGCAGGATACTCAAGCCATCGACACCCGGCAGCTCCCAGTCGGCGATCACCAGGTCGTAAGGATGATGCGCCAGCAATTCCAGCGCCTGCTTGCCCTCACTGCACATGTCCACCCGCGCATCGCAGCGCAAGCCCGACAACACCTGTTCCAGCAGCTCACGGGATGCCGGGTCGGCCTCGGCGATCAATACGCGGGGTACAGCGGGTAAGTCCACAGCAGTCATGCGGCATCGCTCCCTTGCAATACCTGCACCTTAGACAATGACCGTCGTTCCAGACAGCTTGAACTTTGAGATTAGGTGCCCGGACATGAAAAAACCCGCTAAAAGCGGGTTTTTTGTGGATCAGTGCACAGCTGGCTGCATCAGAGTTCGGAGAAGCACTCTTCGATGATTGCCAGGCCCTTGTCCAGTTGCTCGTCTGGCGAGGTCAACGGCACCAGGACACGCAGGACGTTGCCGTAAGTACCGCAGGACAACAGGATCAGACCCTTGTCGCGGGCCTTGGCTACGATCTGGGCCACGGCAGCGGCGTTCGGCTTATGGGAATCACCGTTTTCGAACAGCTCCACGGCAATCATCGCGCCCAGGGCGCGGACTTCACCGATTACCGGGTATTTCTTCTGGATGGCCTTGAGGCCGCTGACCAGGCGTTCGCCCACCGCCTTGCAGCGCTCCAGCAGGTGTTCTTCTTCGAACACCTCCATCACCGCCAGCGCCGCCGCGCAGGCGATCGGGCTACCCGCATAGGTGCCGCCCAGGCCACCCGGGGCGATGGCGTCCATGTACTCGGCCTTGCCGCAGACACCGGCCAGCGGGAAACCGCCAGCGATGGATTTGGCGAAGGTGGTCAGGTCGGCAGCGACGCCCATCTGTTCCATGGCGAAGAAAGTACCGGTACGACCTGCGCCGGTCTGCACTTCGTCGGCGATCAGCAGAATGCCGTGCTGGTCGCACAGGGCGCGCAGGCGCTTCATGAACTCCTTAGGCGCCACATAGAAACCACCCTCGCCCTGCACCGGCTCGATGATGATTGCAGCGATGTCACGCGGCTCGGCGTCGTTCTTGAAGATGCGCTCGATGCTGGCGATGGAATCGTCGATGCTCACGCCGTGCAATTCGTTCGGATACAGCGCACGGAAGATACCGCCTGGCATCAGGCCCATGCCAGCCGAATACGGCACGACCTTGCCGGTCAGGCCCAGGGTCATCATGGTGCGACCGTGGTAAGCGCCAGTGAAGGCGATCACACCGGCACGGCCAGTGGCGGCACGGGCGATCTTCACGGCGTTTTCCACCGCTTCGGAACCGGTGGTTACCAGCAGGGTTTTCTTGGCGAAGTCGCCTGGCACCTTGGCGTTGATTTTTTCGCACAGTTCCACGTACGGCTCGTAGGCCAGGACCTGGAAGCAGGTGTGGGTCAGCTTGTTCAACTGCTCGGTCACGGCGGCGATGATTTTCGGGTGCACGTGGCCGGTGTTCAGCACGGCGATACCGCCGGCGAAGTCGATGAATTCACGGCCTTCGACGTCGGTTACCGTGGCGTTCTTCGCCGATTCAGCGAAGATCGGGTGGATCTGGCCGACGCCACGTGGAACGGCAGCGGTACGGCGGGCCATCAGATCAGCGTTAGTCTTGCTCATTAAAGTCCTCATTCGCCGCTCATCGGTCGGCGTGGTTCAAGGATTACACGGCGGAAATTCAACGGTGGCAGCATGCGATGATCGACTGCCACGGCGTTCCCGGCCGCAGAAAAAAGTGCAGTTTTGAAACGGCGCAAAGGACAGCGCTCTCGTGCCCTTTGCGCTTGCAGCAGGATCAGATACCCAGGCAGAGGTATTTGATTTCCAGGTAGTCCTCGATGCCGTACTTGGAGCCTTCACGGCCCAGGCCCGAGGCCTTGATGCCGCCGAACGGCGCGACTTCGTTGGAAATCAAGCCAGTGTTGACGCCAACCATGCCGTATTCCAGGGCTTCAGCCACGCGGAACACACGGCCCAGGTCACGGGCATAGAAGTACGAGGCCAGGCCGAACTCGGTGTCGTTGGACATCGCGATCACTTCGGCTTCGTCTTTGAAGCGGAACAGCGGCGCCAGTGGTCCGAAGGTCTCTTCCTTGGCTACCGCAGCGGTTTTCGGGACGTTGGTCAGGATGGTCGGCTCGAAGAAGTTGCCTTGCATCGGTTTGCCACCGGCCAGCACGGTCGCGCCTTTGCCGACGGCATCGGCGATGTGCTCCTGGACCTTGGCAACGGCTTTCTCGTCGATCAACGGGCCGGTGGTGGTGCCGTCTTCCAGACCGTTGCCGATCTTGAGTTTGGCGACCGCGGCCTTGAGTTTTTCCGCGAACGCGTCGTACACCGAATCCTGGATGTACAGACGGTTGGCACAGACGCAGGTCTGGCCGTTGTTGCGGTACTTGGAAATGATCGCGCCTTCGACGGCCTTATCCAGGTCCGCGTCGTCGAACACGATGAACGGCGCGTTGCCGCCCAGTTCCAGGGAGACTTTCTTGATGTCCTTGGCACATTCGGCCATCAGTTGACGACCGATCTCGGTCGAACCGGTGAAGGACAGCTTGCGCACGATCGGGTTGCTGGTCAGCTCGCCGCCGATATCGCCGGCGCTGCCGGTGACCACGCTCAGCACGCCTTGCGGGATGCCGGCACGGTGCGCCAGTTCCACCAGGGCCAGGGCCGAGAACGGGGTTTGCGAGGCCGGCTTGATGACCATGGTGCAACCGGCGGCCAGGGCTGGACCGGCCTTGCGGGTGATCATCGCGGCCGGGAAATTCCACGGAGTAATGGCGGCTGTCACGCCGATCGGCTGCTTGATCACGATCAGGCGCTTGTCGGGCTGGTGGCCGGGAATCACGTCACCGTAGATGCGCTTGGCTTCTTCGGCGAACCACTCGATGAACGACGCGGCATAGACGATCTCGCCCTTGGCTTCTGCCAGCGGCTTGCCCTGCTCCAGGGTCATCAGGCGACCGAGGTCGTCCTGGTTTTCGATCAGCAATTCATACCAGCGGCGCAGCTTGTTGGCGCGCTCCTTGGCGGTCAGCGCACGCCAGGCCGGCAGGGCCTTGTCGGCGGCTTCGATCGCACGACGGGTTTCGGCAGCGCCCATTTTCGGCACGGTACCCAACACTTCGCCCGTGGCCGGGTTGGTGACCTTGATCGTCTGACCATTGTCCGCATCGACCCAAGCGCCATCGATGAAGGCTTGCTGGCGGAACAACTGGGTGTCTTTAAGCTGCATGTCGGCTTTCCTTAACAGCACCGCGCGCACGCGGAGCGAATTAGAGTTGTAGAAAGGCGCCTTATGGGCTGCCGTCAGGGAAATCATTCACCGGGCTGAAGCACAGAAATAACGCACAACAAGCATAGACGTGCGGTTCAGCACCCAGACAAGAGCGTTTGAAATCTCAAACGAATCCTAGGGCCGATGGGGGTGAAGGACAATAGGCTGTTCGAAAAAAAGAACGAAAAAGACGAAATTGACCGTTTTTTCTGATCAGCGTAGCCAACACATGCCTCAGAGCCGGAAAACAACGGCAAATCAGCAGCATGGACGCCCGCCATGCATATGAGTATCATGGCGCCGCGTTGCACCAGTAGCTCAGCTGGATAGAGTACTGCCCTCCGAAGGCAGGGGTCGTGGGTTCGAATCCCGCCTGGTGCACCATACAGATGATCAAAAGCCCCAAGTCGCGAGACTTGGGGCTTTTTTGTGGGCGTTGGTTCACTCAACGCTTGCGCAACGCCTCCAGCCGCGCCGGCAAGTCTTCCTTGGGAAACCGCTTGTGCAGAGCAAGCAACTTCTCATCCGCCGCCTTGGTCTCCCCCGCCTGGCGCAACCGCAGGATTTCCAGCAATCCCTGCTCCAGCGAAGGGGCGGCGGCGGGCACGGGCTTGCTCTTTTTCGCCATGGGCTCATCCGCCTGAATTTGCACAGGCTGCTCCGGTTCCCGGCTCAGTTCGCCCAGGGGCGCCATGCGCGCCATCGGCGCCGAGGCAGCAGGGGCTGCCGGCGCGGGGGCAACAGCAAGCTCCTGCCGGGCCGCGGAATAATCCAGCGCTGCCGGTGCAGCCAGTTCGTCCTTCGGGACCGGCGAACGCAGCACCAGGCCGATCATCAGCGCCACGCCCGCCACCGTGGCGAACGCCATTTGCCAGCGCGGCCGTTGGCAGGCCTGCAACCAGCGGCTCCACAGGCTTGGCTTGGGCGCCGGCGCTTCGCGGCGGGCGGTGGCCAGGATGAAGGCGTCCAGGGAGGCAGGTGGCTCGCCGCTGGCGTGTTGGCGGAAATGCTCGATCAGCGCTTCGTCAGCGGGATCCGGGGTCTGTCGGGAGTCAATCATGCGGGTACCTCCTCGGCCAGCAGCCGGTGCAACTTCTGCTGGGCGTAACGCAAACGGCTCTTCACTGTTTCCAGCGGGACGCCGGTCAGGGCGGCGATCTGTGGCAGCTCCAGGTCGCCGTGCAGGCGCAGCAGGAAGACTTCTCGCTGGTCTTCCGGCAAGGCTTGCAACGCGGCCTCCAGACGGCCCTGATCGCGGCTCAGGCTCAACTGCTGCTCCGGGCTGTTGGAGTCGTCGGACTGGACGTGAAGCTGTTCGTCATAGCTGTCATGCAACGGATTGTGAACACCGTGCCGGCGCCAGTGATCGATCAAGCGATTGCGGGCGATCTGGAACAGCCAGGTGCGAAAACTCGCCCGTCCTTGTGGCTGGGTGCTGCTGCGGATCAGGCTGAGCCAGGTGTCCTGAAAGATTTCCTCGGCCAGCTCGGCCTTGTTGCTCAAGGACACGAGGAAACGGTAAAGCCCCTGCCGATGCCGCGCATACAGGCTTTCAAAGCTGGCGCCATCGCCATTGCGGTAGCGGGCCAGCAGCGCTTCGTCGCTGACAGAGTCAATCGGGGTGGGCATTTGGGCAGCGGACTCCTTCCAATAGAAATGCGATCCTGCAAACAACACCGATCCACTGTGGGAGCCGGGCTTGCTCTAACGCCGGTCAGTTAAGGATCAAACGGCGCAACACCTGTGGGAGCAAAGCTTGTTCGCGATAACGATGGCCCCGTCAACATTGCTGCTGACTGACTTACCGCAATCGCGGGCAAGCCTTGCTCCCACAAGCCCGGCTCCCACATTTTGATCCCATTAATCTTCAGGAACCGTGTTTGGCCTCGGGTTTGAGGCTCTGCGCCAGCTCGACCATCTGCACGAACTCGGCACGCAGCCCGAACGGATCATCGCCCCGGGCGGAACGGGCCAACTGAGCGGTGTCCTTCAAACTCATCGACCCAGTGTAGCGTCCCTCGCCCTTGAGCTGCTGCGCAAAAGCCGCCACCGCCGCCGAGAAACGCAGGTCATCGCTGGCCTTGCCTTCGCCCTGCGCACTGGTGATGGGATGTTCGATCAGTCGGCTGCTGCCGCCTTCAGCGGTTTTGTAGCGTACCCGCACCATTGCCAGCTCATCGGCCTTGCCCTCTTGCTTGGGCTGCGGGCTGGCATAGCGCAGCGGCTCCAGCCAACCCTGCTCCCCTTTCGGCACGATTTCATACAACGCCGTCACCGTGTGCCCGGCACCGATTTCGCCGGCGTCGATCTTGTCGTTGCTGAAATCCTCACGTTTCAGCCCGCGGTTCTCATAACCCAACAGGCGATACTCGCTGACCTGGGCGGGGTTGAACTCCACTTGCAACTTCACATCCCGCGCCACCACCGCCAGGGTCGAGCTGAGCTGGTCCACCAACACCTTGCGTGCTTCGAGCAGGTTGTCGATGTAGGCGTAGTTGCCGTCGCCGGCGTCGGCCAGTTGCTCCATCAGGCGTTCGTTGTAGTTATCCACACCGAAACCCAGGGTCGTCAGGGATACGCCACTTTTACGCCGGTCCACTGCCATCTGCTTGAGGCTGTCGAAATCACTGACGCCGACGTTGAAGTCGCCGTCGGTGGCCAGCAGGATGCGGTTGATGCCTTTGTCGATAAAGCTCTCCCGCGCCATCTGGTAAGCCATTTCGATACCCGAGGCGCCTGCGGTGGAACCGCCGGCGTCGAGCTGATCGATGGCATTGCGGATTTTCACCTTGTCGCGACCCGAGGTCGGCTTGAGCACCACCCGGGACTCACCGGCATAGGCCACCAGGGACACTCGGTCCTGATCGCGCAATTGGTCAACCAGCAATTTCAACGTGCCCTTGACCAGCGGCAGGCCTTCGCGACGGTCCATCGAACCGGAGACGTCCACCAGGAACACCAGGTTGGCCGGCGCCAGGTCCGCCACGGCGCGGTCGGAAGCCTTGATGCCGATGCGCAGCAAACGGGTGTGAGGGTTCCACGGCGACGGCGCCACTTCGGTGGTCACGCCAAAAGGCGAACCATCGGTGGGCAGCGCGTAGGTGTAGGGAAAGTAGTTGACCATCTCCTCCAGCCGCACAGCGCCCTCGGGCGGCAGGCTGCCTTGGGTGAGGTAACGTCGCACATTGGCGTAGCTGCCGGTGTCGACATCCACGCTGAAGGTCGACACCGGTTTCTGCGCAACGCTGCGGACGGGATTGCCTGGCAAGTTTTCATATCGCTCCCCGGGCGCGCTGCGGTAACGCGTGACGGCATCATCGTCCATCACCAGATACGAGCCAATCGTCATTGGCACGTCCATGCGCTTGAACCGGGGCTGCATGGGGGCGATCTCGCGTTGCGGTCCAGGCTTTGCGGGCGCGGCGGCGGGCTCGGCGGTAACGGCAGTCTCTCGGGACGAAGACAACCCACAGCCCGCCAGCGCCACCAATAAGGTCACGGTGAAGCCCTGGGCTGCAGGACGAAGAAATGGACGGGGACGGGACATGGGGCTGAACCTCGTGAGTGGATGATCCGTTCACAAGCTCAGACGAGGAGGATTTGCGGTTCGGGTTAACGATGGCAAAATTTTTTTGGGGGTACTGAAACAGCAGCGCCTGGTCACCCTAGATGTCCAGGCGCAAGACACGACTAGCGAGACGGAATGGCTTGCAGATCATCGACGATAAAGCGGCTCAACACGCCGGTATAGTAACCCTCCACATCGGAGTTACCCTTGTTGGTCAGCGCGCCCAGCATGCTCTTCATGTTCTGCATTTGCCCTATCGCGCCGCCAGGCATCAACCCCTCACGGGCCTGGGCAAAGTGCAACACTTCGGCGCCGGCCTTCTTCACCTTGACCTGATAGCTGAAATCGACGCTGGCAAGGTACGTACCGTCGGCGACGACCTTGTTCATGAAGCCGCCCTGGGTGTCCTGGATGCGGCGCGCGTAAACGGTGTTTACATCCAGCAGGTAGTCCGCTGTTTCCCGGCTGGAGGCATAGCGGTTGGCATCGAGCAGGCGCAGGACCAGATCGCCGTTCAATTGCTCGCGAACGGTTTCGTCAGGCAGGAAGCGTTCATTCTTGCCGACGACTTCAACGTTGAAGGTATCGATCCAGTAAGTGGCGGTCTTGGGGATCGCTACCGGCGCGGGAGAAATGTAGTAATCGGGCTTGGAGGCACAGCCCGCCAGGAGGCAGAGGGCCAGGAATGTGGCAAAAAAGCGCATATCCGAATTCGTCCTTGAAGAGTTGATTGTAAAGCGCGGCGGATTTTACGGAGTCTGGAAGGCTTCTCAAGCTGTTTTGTTGTTTACGCGACTGTGCTGCCCTGACGACCTTCCCACAGAAGCCAAAAGCCCCGGTCGTGATGGACCTGAGCTTTGGTTGGCACATGACTCACAACAGGAAGATCCGATCATTCGATGCCGATTTCCACCACCGTTTTTCCTTGCCCGCGTCCTTCGGTCACTTGCACAAACGCGTCGTTGACCTCGTCCAGGCTAAACCGCCGCGGATCCACCCTGATCCGCAATTTCCCCGCCTCTACCAGCCCTGCCGCCTCCCGCAAGATCTGGCCATGGCGCTCGCGTCCCTTGCCGGTCAGCAAGGGCATCAAGGTAAATACGCCGGAATAGCTCGCGCCACGAAACGACAATGGCGCCAGACTGTGTTGCCCCCAGCCCAGGCAACTTAGGACGTGGCCGGTGTAGGTCCTCACGGCGTTGAACGACGCGTCCAGGGTCGGGCCGCCGACCGTGTCATAAACGATGTCGAAGCCCTCGCCCTCGGTGTGCAGGCGTACATAGCTGTCGGTGTCCTCGGATCGGTAGTCAATGGCCGTCGCGCCCAGTTCGCGGATGAAATCCAGGCTGTCGATCGAACCGGTGGCATAGACCTCGGCACCCCGTGCCCTGGCAATCTGCACAGCCATTTGGCCAACACCGCCCGCGCCACCATGGATCAGCACTTGCTGGCCGGCCCGGACATTGGCACGATCCACCAGCCCTTCCCAAGCCGTGATGAAGACCAGCGGCAGTGCCGCTGCTTCCCGCATGCTCAGTGAAGCGGGCTTGGGGGCGATCAGGCGAGCATCGACGGCAATGTATTCGGCCAGGGCACCTTGTGCACCACCGATACCGCCCGCCATGCCGAATACCTCCTCGCCGGGGATAAAGTCATGCACGCCTTCCCCCAGCTCAAGAACTGTCCCGGCCAGGTCAATCCCCAATACAGCAGGCAGCGGCTGACGAGCATGGGCACCACCTCCTGCCGCGATCTTGGTATCCAGCGGGTTGATCCCTACAGCTTGAACCTTGATCAGGACCTGTCCCTTGCCCGGAACAGGCCGGGGAATAGAGCGGACGACCAGTGGCGCCTGGGCAACTTCGGCGATGGCAGCGGACATGGTGTTGTTCATGACGGGTAAACCTCCAATGGGTGGGTAGGTTTATATTGCGAGCGCCGGGCTATTCCGATAAGTAAGCAAGAATGGATAGGATTTATTCCTCATAAAGGCCAAATCCCATGGATCTGTTCGAGGCAATGCAGGTGTTCGTACGGGTGGTGGAGCGCGGCTCGTTCTCGGCCGTCGCCAGGGAACTGAACCTGGGTCAACCAGCGGTCAGCAAGCAGATCAGCGGATTGGAGAAACACCTGGGTGGGGCGCTGTTTGCCCGCAGCACCCGCCATCTGGCGTTGACCGACCAAGGCCAGCGCTTCTACGCCCAAAGCAAGGAAATCCTCGCCAACCTGGACACTGCAAGGCTCAGTTTCGCCAGCGGACAGGAGCAGGTTGCCGGCCCTCTGCGCGTGGCGGCGCCGGTGAGTTTCGGACGGTTATGCATTGCGCCTTTGCTGGGGGACTTCCTGGCGCGTCATCCACAGGTTCGGATCGACCTGAGGCTGAGCGATCAACATGAGGATGTGCTGAAGGAAAATATCGACGTGGCCATCCGTATCGGCGGGATCAAAAACGAAGGGCTGGTAGCCCTGAAGCTCGGCGAAAGCACACGCCGGGTGTATGCCTCCCCCGCCTACTTGCAACGGCATGGCACGCCACTCGAACCGTCCGACCTGAGCCGCCATAACTGTTTGGGGTTTACCCTGCTGGAACATTATGACGCCTGGCAATTCGACCACCATGGCGAGCAACATCACGTGACGATCAAGGGCAACGTCACCAGCAACAGCAGCGAAGCGATCCGGGAAATGGTGCTTGCCGGGTTAGGGCTTTCGCTTTCGCCACAGTGGTTGTTCGCCGCCGATGTTCACCAGGGAACCGTGACCAACGTGCTTGCCCATTACCTGCCGATGGCATTGCCCATCCACGCGGTATTCAGTCAGGACCGACGCCGCTCGGCACGTACCCGGGCGTTTGTGGACTTCTTGCGTGAACACCTTTGAAGGCTGGACCTGCAGAGGCGCCTGAGCAGGACTAGGCGTCACACGCCAATGAAGGCTGCGCCGACTTCATGGGACGTCGCGAGAAAAACAGCGCCGCCGCGACACCCACCGCCCCCATCACCACGCTATACCCCACGCACACCCACGGACTCCAAGGCACCAGCGCGATCAGCACCAGCGGCGTGACACTGGCCCACAGCGCATAGGCGATGTTGTAGGTGAACGAGATGCCGGAGACGCGGATCTTCGGCGGAAACAGGTTGACCATCACCGAAGGCACCGCGCCGACCACGCCGCAACCCAGGCCGGCCACGGCGTAGGCCAGGCCCAGCCAGGCACCGCCGTTGATCAGGCTGGCGTAGAGCACGAAGATGCCCAGGGGCAGCAACACGCTGTAGAGCATGACCGTGCGCCAGGCGCCGATGCGGTCGACGATGAGGCCGGCCAGGACACAGCCGATGTTCAGGAAGACGATGCCCAGGCTGCTCAAGGCGAAGGTCTGGCCAGGCGTCATGCCGAAGCTTTTCTGCATCACGGTCGGGGTAATGACTACGAACACCACCACGGCGGAGGTCAGCACACAAGTCAGAATGGCGGCGGGTAGCAAGGCATGCCGATGCTCCCGCAGCACCGTGCGCAACGGCAGTTCCGCTGCGCCTTCGCGGTTGGCTTGCAAGGCCATGAAGATTGGTGTTTCGCTCAACCAGCGCCGCAACCAGACGCCGATGACGCCGAAGACTCCGCCCAGCAGGAAAGGCATGCGCCAGGCGTAATCGAGGATTTCCGTTGGGGTGTAGATACGGGCCAGCGCCGTGGCGGTCAGCGCGCCGAGCAGGTAGCCGAAGGTCAGCCCGGCCTGGAGGAAGCCCAAGGCGTAGCCACGATGGTGGAGCGGGGCATGTTCGGCCACGAACACCCAGGCGCTCGGCACCTCACCCCCCACCGCCGCGCCCTGCAGGATACGCAGCGCCAACAGCAGCAACGGTGCGAAATAACCGATTTGTGCGTAGGTCGGCATCACGCCGATGAGCAGGCATGGCAAGGCCATCATCAGGATGCTCAGGCTGAATACCCGCTTGCGTCCCAGGCGATCAGCGAAGTGTGCCATGAGGATGCCGCCCAGTGGCCGCGCCAGGTAGCCAGTGGCGAAAATCCCGAAGCTTTGCAGCAAGCGCAGCCAGTCGGGCATTTCCGGTGGGAAGAACAACTGGCTGAGGGTCAGGGCGAAGAAAACGAAGATGATGAAATCGTAGATCTCCAACGCCCCGCCCAAGGCGGCAAGCCCCAGGGTCTTGTAGTCGGACCGGCTGAACCGGTCGCCTGGCGGATGGGTGATGGCTGTCATGGGCAGATTTGAATATCAGGTTGTTGAAAGGGCGGGGGGATGGGAATCCCCTCGCCACAAAGGCTCACAGGGAGAGAGATCAGCGGTGGTAACGCCGCACGACGCTGCTGTTGCGCAACACGTGGCCGTTGATCTTTTCCATCAGCTGGGCACGGGTCAGTCCCGCGGGCAACGCATCCGGTGGCAGGTCCAGGGCGAAGAGCTGGATCAGGTAGTGATGAGCGCTGTCGCCGATGGGTGGGCAAGGACCGATGTAACCACGGGTATTCTTGCTGTTGATACCGCTCATGCCTTCCAGCGTGGACTTGCTGCCCGCCCCGGTCGGTATTTGCCGCGTAGTGGCCTTGATACCGTAATGAACCCAATGGTCCACGCCCTGACCCCTTTGGCCATCCGGATCCAGCATGACGATGGCGTAGCTGAGGGTGCCCGGTGGGCCGGCATTCCAGCTCAAGGCAGGGGAAATGTTCTTGCCCCCGCAATTGTTGGCATCACTGGCGGCCGCAGCGGTGAAAAGACGGTCATCCGACACGCCGGGGATGTTGAGGGTGAAGCGCTCGTCAGCCTGGGCAGCCCCTTGTGCGCACAGCATCAGGGTGAAGGCTGCCAGCCAGGGAGTGAGGGAAGTCAATCGGGTCATACCGGGCACCTTATGCGGGTCAGGCCATGGACGGCCTGCGCACTATAGCCCCAGCTTCGCCCGGGTTGCAGTGACAATTATGATGAACCTCACTCCAATCAGCCGACTCCAACGAGAAACGCCTGCCGGAGGACCGACCATGCCCTTGCATCAAGTCGCCCGCTTCACGGATGTACGCGAAGACCGCGGCCTCGAAGTCAAGATCAACGAAACGCCCATCGTGCTGCTGCGCACCGGCGATCAGGTACGCGCCTTCCAAGGCAAATGCCCGCACGCCGGTGCGCCGCTGGCCAAGGGTGCGGTGTGTCACGGACGGCTGATCTGTCCCTGGCACAAGGCGGCATTTCGGGCTGAAGACGGCGCCCTGTGCGAACCGCCGGCCCTCGACAGTCTGGAGCGCTACCACGTCGAGGTGCGCGACGGCGACATCTGGGTCGATGATCAACCGCTGCCCGCCGAGAAAATCCCGCCGGCCGACGACCCACGCGCCTTTGTCATCGTCGGTGCCGGGGCAGCCGGTACGGCATGCGCTGCGGCATTGCGCGATAAAGGCTTCGGCGGCCGGATCCAGATGATCGATCGCGAGCCCGACGCCGGGTATGACCGTACAGTGCTGAGCAAATACGTCCTGGCCGGTGACATGACCGTCGACGAGACCCCCGCACTGCGTGATGAAACTTACTTCACCCAGCAACGCATCGAACGGATTCACGGCGAGGTCATCGGTCTGGATAGCGCCTCTCGCCAGATTCGCCTGGCCGACGGGCAGACGCTGAGCTACGACGCAGCCCTGATTGCCACTGGCGGAACGCCCAAGACCCCGGAGCTGCCGGGCATCGATTTGCCCCAGGTGTTCGTGCTGCGCTCGATGGAGCACGCAAGGCACATCCTCGACAGTGCCCGGCCGGGGCAACGGGCGGTGATTATCGGTGACAGTTTCATTGCCATGGAAGTCGCCTCGTCGCTGCGCAAACGGGAGCTGAGCGTCACTGTCCTGGCCCGGCATCCCGTGCCGTTCGCGGCGCAGTTGGGCGACAGCGTCGGCCAGGCCATCCTCGCCCGGCATCGAGCCAACGGCGTGGTGTATCACAGCGAGGGCGAAGCGGCGCGCATCGAAGGTGCCGGCACGGTTGAGGCCGTGGTGCTGGATAACGGCCAGCGCTTTGCGGCGGACCTGGTGATTGTCGGGATCGGCGTGCGCCCGGCCACCGAACCGTTCGCCGATTTGCCACGGCAAGAAGACCAGTCGTTGGCCGTCAACGCCGGCATGCGCGTGACCGATGGCGTATGGGCCGTCGGTGATATCGCGACCTTTCCTCTCAACGGCCAGCCCCGGCGAATCGAACATTGGCGCCTGGCCCAGCAACAGGCCCGGATCGCAGCCGCGAATATGCTCGGTGGTGAAGAACATTACCTGGATGTGCCGTTTTTCTGGACCTATCACTTCGGCAAACGCTACGACTACCTCGGCCATGCCGAACAATGGGATGAGGTGCAGTTCAAGGGCACCCCCGAGCATCCGCCCTTCATTGGTCTGTTGGGCAAGGATGGCCTGGTTGCCGCGGCTGTGGCCTGCGATGAAGGCCGAGCCATGGCGGCGCTGGCCCAACGCATGAAACAACCGCTGCCGGTGGACGAGGCGTGGCGGTTGATCCGGGATTTTTCAAGCGCCTGACCTATCGCCTTCGCGAGCAGGCTCGCTCCCACATTAAGCTGCGTTGCCTACAAACTTGGGCTCACACCAATCCCTGTGGGAGCGAGCCTGCTCGCGAAGGCGTCGACGGCCTCTACATCGAATGATCGGCCGGCAGCTGGATAACCCGCGTCGGCTCAAACGGCGCCAGGGGCGGCGGTTGCAGTTCCTTGCTCAGCACATGAAAGTGCGGCACGACATGGCTGATGTCACCCTCCTGGTTGTTATGGATGATTTTGGAGCCCGGCCGGCGCAGGGTGTCCAGGCGCTCGTCAGTCAGTTTGAAACTGTCGCTCAAACCCTGATCGTCGACGACCGGCGCTGGCAATCGACGCTGGGCGAAGCTTCGACTCTTGCGCTGCTGATAACGCGCCCAGGCAATCAGGATGACCGCGTTGACCAGTGCCACCCAACCGTAGATCTGCAACGTCCCGAGGGTATCCAGCCACGTTCCGCCGAAGCGCGGCCCGGCGTGACTGTCGAACAGCGGCCAGAGCCCATTGACCAGCAGGTACAGCAGCCCAACCCATGCCAGCACCGTGAAGAACACATCGATGAGCACCAGAAAAGGCCTTTGCCGGGTCCTGATAATTTTCATCGGATCACTTCCTCTTCGTCATCACCAAACGGTTTGATACCCCGATCCGGGCTGACCCAGCGCGCACGCTTCTGATGCTGCCCGAACAAGACCTTCGGAAAACTCACCAGGGTGGTGAACAGGCTGATCAACCAGAACACCAACGGGTACCAGACCACCCAGAACATGATGTGCCACAGGCCTTTTTCATAACGGCGATCGATGAGGATGCTCACCGCGAATTGGACCAGGCACACCACCGCCAGCAACAGGCCGGTGAAGGCCGGCGGCATCAAATGATCGACCGCGATGGCCGCCGGCATCTCGACGAATTTACCCGCGCCCCAGAACACCACCGACAGCAGGAACGTGAACGCCCACCCCGTGGACAGGCAATATTCGAACAGCAGCGGCCACAGGTAGCGATGACGGTATTGCCAGATGCCGCGGATGTTCTTGAACAGCACCTCGGCACCACCCTGGGCCCAGCGCAGCCGTTGCCGCCACAGGCCGCGCAAGGTTTCGGGCATGAGGATCCAGCACAGCGCACGGGGTTCGTAGAAGATGCTCCAATGGTCCAGTTGCAGCTTCCAGCTGATGTCGATGTCTTCGGTGATCATGTCCGGGCTCCAGTAGCCGACCCTGTGCAGGGCCGTGCGACGGAAGGCGACGATCACGCCGGAGACGGTGAAGATCCGTCCAAAGACCCGCTGGGTGCGCTTGATCAGGCCGATGATTGAGGAGAACTCGCCGACCTGGACCCGACCCACCAATGTCGAGCGGGTACGGATACGCGGGTTGCCGGTCACGGCGCCAAGACGGGCATTCTCGAGCATCGGCGCCACCAAGTAGGCGCAGGTATTGGGCGCCAGCAGTGCGTCGCCATCAATGCACACCAGGTATTCGCTGCGAGCCGCAATGGCGCCCATGCGCAAAGCCACGGCCTTGCCCTGGTTTTCCGCCAGGTGCAGGATCCGCAGGCGCGGATCTTCCAGCGCCAATAGATCGAGGACCTGGCCGGTGTTGTCCTTGGAGCCATCGTTGATGGCGATGACTTCGATGTTCGGGTAATGCTGGCCCAGCGCCGCGTGAATGGTGTCGGCGACGTTGTCGCCCTCATTGAAGCAAGGCACCAGGATGCTGATCAGCGGCTCGCCGGCCAGGGCCGGCGGCAGGGTGTCGTCCTTCCACGGCCAGTGGCGCTCCCAGTGCAGCCAGAAATACAGGCCACCGGCGATCCACAGGCCGGACATGAACAGCGGGTAGAAGAACACGAAGTCCATCAGGAATTGCCCAGTGACCAGGAAGATCAGGCCCAGGGGCACTCCAAGGACGATCGCCAGCACCAGCAGAGCGAGCAGTCTGTCGAGCATGTCAAGGATTCCACTTGTTGGAGAGCGCCGGCCGCACGGTTTTCACCGCGGGCTGGTCTTCGATGAAGTTGTCCGGGTAGTAGCCGAAACTGGTCGCACCCTGGCGCTTGAGGCGCCCCATCCAGTCGGCCAGTTGTTCACCCTCGATATCGCTGGCCGGCTTGCTGTCCCAGTCACGGGCCTGCAATTCGAACACCGTGCGCTTGAGGGCACCGGGGCGGGCCTTGACGGTCTGGACCAGGCGCTCCAGCCATGGGCCGGACTGCGCGCGGGTCTGTTTCTCCATCAACGGCATGGCCATCGGTGCCGTCCAGTCATAAGCACCGAGGAAGTCGTCGAGGTTCTGGGCGAACCAGGCTTCGCTGTCGGGATTGAGCATCGGTTCGGCAAAAATATTGCGCGCCGTCAGCACCTGTGGACCACGAATCGCCCGGACCTTGGCGGTGAGCTCACGGGTGAAATCGATCAAGTAGCGGCTCTTGAAGCGGGTCCAGCGTTGCATCGCTGCCGGGTCTTCACGCAGGGCGGCGATGGACGTCGGCAGGCCATTGGCGGCGTAGACTTTCAGGGCCGCGGGACCGGCATCCTCGAAGTCGGAGAACACGGCGTCGTCGTGGTACAGAACCCCGTCCACTGAGCTCAACCGCGCCAGGTCTTCGTAGATTTCGCCGATGACTTTGCGCACGTTCGGATCGAACGGCGACAAGCGCACGTACTGGTCCGGGGCGATGCCAGTCCTGCCGGTTTCCGGATCCCAGCGCTGCACTCGCGGCAGCTTCGCATCCAGGGCAAAACTGAGCACCGGCATCCAGGCATAGACCTTGGCATTGGCCCGTGTGCGCAACTGCCAGGCGACCCGGTCGAACAGATCGGCCCGTACCGGCAAGTGACGGTTGGGGAAGTACAGCGAACGCACCAAGCCATCGCCTTTTGGATCGGCGAAGGCCTGCAGGAATACCGTGTTGGCGCCCAGGTCATAGATGCGCTGGATCAACTTGCCGACGTTGGCTTCCTGCTGCACAGGGTCGGGGTCGTAAACGTAATCCAGGTCGACATGGACCACCCGCATCGGGTCGTTCGTCTGCACGGAAACAATGCTTTCGGCGAAATGCGCGCCATCCGGATCGGAGGCCACCAAAAACCGCGGCCCGCTCATCAGGTTACCGAGGCTGTCGAGGCCGTCCTCCAGGGTCAGGGCCATTTTATAACCCTCGCTGTCGATCACCTGCAGCGCGGTGCCATCGGCTTCCCCGTAAGGCCATACCCAGATTCGCGGACGGTAACCGGTGACCTTGCGGATTTTCTCGGAGATCGACGCCACGTCCTTGCGCAGGCGAGCCTGGAAATCGGCCTCGGTTTCATAGCGACCGGTGGCGGGATCGTAGCGCCGGGTAGTGGCCGCAGGTTGTTGGTTGCCTTGCGGGTTGGCGAGGATGCCTTTGTGATTGGCGTCGGTGTGGGCGGCGATCTCCACCAGACCCGATTTCGACACTTCGCGAATCTGCTCCCAGGTCAGGAATTCGGAACGCTTGCGCGGCACCCCGGCGAAATCCACCGGTTGGTCCAGCGGCGTATCGATCCAACTGCCCACCGGCGCCAGGATCGCCGGCCAGTTATAGGCGCGCAGGATCGGCATTACGCGGGTGTAGAAACTCGCATAGCCGTCGTCGAAGCTCAGCAGCACCGCACGCGGCGGCAGCTCGGGGCCGCCTTTACGGGCGTTGATGATCTGGTCCACGGTCACCGGCTGGTAGTTGTTTTCCCGCAGCCACGCCAGTTGCTCGATCAGTCGTTCGGTACGCACGGCCACCAGCGCCTGGTCCGGATCGAGGTCCTCGACGTCGTGATAGGCGATGCCGAGCACATGGTTCTTCGGCCACGGCTCATCGTTGGCCGCCAGGGAACGTTGCGAGGGCGGCGTGAATGCCGGGGCCTGCTGGGCACACGCGCTGATCAGCAAGACCCCCAGCAGAAGGATGAATCGCGAAATGACAGGCATTTTCAAACTCTTCTAGAAACGGTAGGTGAGGTCGACAAGCAGGCGCAGATCGCTTTCACGATCGCCATCGTAAGGGCGGTTGAGCCAGCTCAGCGTGGCACCGGCCTCGAGCACGTCGTTCCAGAGGAAACGCTGGCCGTACCCGAGCAGGCCCATGGCGCCGGTGCCGTGGTCGCGCTGGCTGTAGCTGCCGGCACCGACCTGGAATTGCTGGCTCCATGCGGTTTCGTAACGGCGATGCAGCACATGGTTGGCCGTGAGGGTCGGCATCACGCCGAGGTCCGACTTGGGGTTGAAATAGGGCACTTCGTTGGAGCCACTGTTGCGGCTGGCCGCTACCTCCAGACCCAGCTCCAGTTGCAGGCGCGGGGTGCTGTAGAGACCTTCGCGGCCGGTCAGCAGGGTTTCGAGACGGTTGTTGCCATCGCTGAAGTGGGACGGGCTGACCGTCAATCGCCATTCGCGGCTTTCATGGGCTCGCCAGCGGATGAAACCGCTGCCGCCATTGGCGCGAATGCCGCTGTTGAGGGCACGCAGCGGCGTGTTGGCCGAGAGGTAATCCAGGCTGCCGCCGTACTGCCAGTGATCATCGATATCCCGGGCCAACGCCACGCGCGCGCCCTGTTTGTCACCGGAGCCGTAGGCATGGTTGGAGACTTCCGCTTCCAGGGTCATGTCACGGCTGCGACGCTCCACACCCAGGCGCTGCCAGCGATGATGGCCGGTGCCTTCCTCGAAGTCGCCCGTGGCGTAGCCGACGCCGCCGAACAGCCGCCAGTCCTCGTCGATGGGTGGGCTATAGAGCAACGTTTCGACACCGAAGTCCCGACTGCCGGTCACCGCACCGGCATCGCCGTTGCCGCCGCCATAACTTTTGCCGGTGTAGGCCTCGATGCGCAACTCAGCCATGTCGTGCACATCGCGCTGGCGTTGCAAGCGTTTGACGTGGGCGTTTTCCGGGTAACGAGCAACAACATCGTCGGTCAGGACATCCAACTGCCGCCATTCCTGCAAATCCATGGCGGCGCGGGCCTGGGCGATTTCCAGGTCCCGGTTGCGCGGGGTGGTTGCCTCGACTTCCTTGAGCAGGTTTTCCGAACGGCGCGGCCAATCCCGGGCCTGATACAGATCAGCCTGGGCCAGCCGCAGGCCGATATTGCCGGGCCCTTGATTGACCAGGGTTTCCAGGCGCGCCTCCGCGGTAGGCAGATCGGCACCATAGGTCCCGGACTGGGCGGCGAGCAGTTGAGCATCCATCCACTCGTCGTTGGGGTTGCCGATTGGCAAGCCCTTGAGCTCGACTCGTGGATGCTGGGACTTCGCCAGGTCCTCGGCCAAGGCACGGGCTTCTTCGGATCTTTCGCTTTCCAGCAGCGCGTAATAGAGGGCGGTACTGTCTTCAAAGCGATCCGCGGCATCGGCGTCCGGTGCGCTCAGTACCCGTCGGTACAGGTCGACGGCGATCTCCGGCTCACGCTGCTCCAGGTAGGAGGACGCCACCCAGCGCAAGGCATAGGTGGGAATACTCACGCCTTCGGCGATCAACTTCTGGTACTCGGCAATCACTTCCGCCCGACGCGCCCGGGCGTTGAGCGCACCCATGCGGTCGATTCGCCAGCGAAGCACGTCATCATGGGCTTCGGGCACCGGCGTCCAGGTCGCGAGCAACTTATCGTAATCGGCCAGGGCACGATCAGCGATGACGAAGCGGTCCTTTTCGCTGCGACTGGCCATGTCCGCCAAGCGAACCCGCTCGGCCGCCACGTCGCCTTCCAGCCGCCGTTGCACGCCGCGGTCAATCAGACCCGGCTGAAGACGGGCCAGCCGCAATGCCGGCTCCGGCAGGCGTGCACGTTGCAGGGCATTGATGTATTCCCCGGCGATTTCGGGCCTGCTGCCAGCGTGCGAGAACGCCTGGTCGTATTCGAACAGCGCTTCGTGAGGGTTACCGGCGCGGGTCAAGGCATAGCCCAAGGCCATCCGACGCGTCGGGTCTTCAGGCTTCGCGGCGACCATGGCCCTTGCGCGAGCGACGGCTTCATCGGGCTTGCCGGCATCGGCCTGGGTCAAGGCCAGGCCGAGTTGCAGGTCAGGATTCTGGGGTTCGATCAGCAGCGCCTGGCGGTACAGCTCGGCGGCCGAATCCCAACGCCTGAGATTGCGGTAGGCACGAGCCGTTGCGCTCAGCGCCTGGACTGGCAGGTTGCGGTGGCGCCCCTGGGTTTCATAGACCTGCACCACTTCAGTATCGAGGCCGGCCCAACTGGCAATCTGCAGATAATCACTGGTCTGGGCGGCACTGGCCTGTCCGGCCGGTACCTGACGCAACAGGGTCAACGCAGGTGTGTAATGGCCGGCACGGGCGTCGAGCACCATCTGGTCATAGGCGGTATCGGCGAATGCGAAGGCCGGCCAGCACAACTGGCTGCACAACACGACGCCAAACAACGGGCGCAAACCGCATTGAATAAGAGGACCCACAGTACGCGGCATTCGTCAGCATCCTTACATGGCCAGCCGGGTCGCAGTGCCCCCTTGCCCATCAAACAGGAAGCCGGATCAAAGAAATCCAGCCAAGCTCTAATGGGCCTAGTCTTGCATCGCGGGGCGCTGCATTTTTGAGAACGCCACAATTCTTCAGATTCGATACAGATTCGGCTCCTATCGAAGGGCGAAAAAAAACCGGCCGTGCGCAAGGCACGGACCGGTTCCAGATGTTGCTAAACGCTGTTACTGAACGGCGACGCCGCCACCCACTTGATTCATCACAAACGTGGTGAATTCTTCGACCGTCATTTTCTTACCGTTGAAATCAACCTGATTATTGGCATAACGCAGCTTGGTCACCACATCGTTGCCTTCCAGGGTCGCCAGCTGCGTACCCACTGCCATGGCGCTGAACATATCGCTGGTGGCGAGGGCCTGATCCGCGATCAGTTTGGCGTCAGTCTGACCTTCCATCTGGGCTTGCACGGTCGCCAGGTCCACCAGCATCGGCTTGGACACTTTCACGTTGAATTCCAGCAGGGCGAGCAACTGACGACCCAGCTCATCAGGCGGCAGGTCCATCGATTGCGGCTTGGCCAGATCGACGACCAGGCTCGCACGGCTTTCACCGCTGGCGGTACTGAACGACAGATTCTCCAACGCGATCTGCGGGCCAGCGGCCAGGAGTTTTTCCAGGTCGGCCTTGACCTTCGCCTCTTCGGCCTCGGTCAGGTTCAGTTCCGGAGCGGGCTCGCCAGCTTCAGCGGCTTCGGCGGCGGCTTTTTCATAGGGTTGCAACTTGGCCTGATAAACCTGCATCAGCGACATGGTGGCGGGAATGTCGAGGTTCTTCGCGCTGATTGCCATCTGCGCGGCACCAATGGTCTTATCGTTGAACGACAATTCACCGATCTTGTAATCGGCACGCCCCGAAGCGCTGGTGCCGCTTTCGGTGCTGCTGTTTTTCATCTCGATATTCTTCAGGCCCACCACCGATTTCTGCTCACCGAAGCTGGCCTTGAGGTTGCTCAGAATCAGGGCGTTATCGCCCATGTAATAGCCGTAGGTGCTCTTGCTCAGGTTGCTGGCAAGGGTCAGGCCATTCAGTTCAACCAGTACCGGGCTCTGATCCTCCGCGACGCTGGTCAGCTTGAGGCTGTCCATGTAGCCGTCCGCCTTGATCTTCTGTGCCTGGGCATTGGCGGCCAGGTCGAGTTTCAGGCCGGAGAAGACGACCTGGGACTGCTCATCCAGCTTGGCGTCCAGCGGCAGCAATTCCAGCGTGCCGTTGACCGATTGGTCGTAACCCAGGTTGAACACACCTTTGACCGGCGACTTGTCCTTGGCGGCGGCGAACCATTTTTCGGTCAGCGGGGTCCGTTCGATTTCGGCATGACTGGTGGCCATGACCGGCAGCCACTTGAGGGTCATCAGACGGGAAAAAGGCAGCGGACCGTGTTCGATGTTGTCCACGACCAGCAGCTCCACCGCTTCGCCACCGAACATATCGCCTTCACCCTTGAGACGATAATGAGCGGTGCTGCTGAAGATCCCACGATCCAGCGAAACCAGTTCGATGGAGGACGAGCTGTTGGAGCCGGCCAAGGCAGTCACCATCTGCTTGTTACTTTCGGCAATGGCAGTTTGCAGCACGCCCTCAAGCTTGGTCCCGGTGTACCAGGCGCCGCCCGCACTGACAGCTCCGATCGCTACAACGATTCCCAAGAGTACGCTTGCTGATTTATTCATAAGTGACCCGATCGATATCCATGGTTGAAAAAGCCGTCGTCTTCCCTGACCCGCGAAGGGTATGGCTTGACGCCGTAAAGAGGGGGGGAGATTACCATCAGGCACCCTTGGGGGCCCAATGTTTAAAGGGGATAAAGCAAATTCTTGAGAGGTGGTCTACGAATATTGGACTTCAATTTCGTCCAGTTGATGGTCGAAAGTCCTGAGCCGTGCTGTCCAGGTGTACACCAGCACCTCGAAATCGCGGTTGATGACCGCCGCGCCCGATGACTCTGCACGAGGGTCGCAGAAATCCAACTGATAACGTTCACGGGCCATGGCATTGGCCACATCGCATAGCTCACGGGCATTGCTCAGCCAATGCCAGCCGTCCTGGGCGATTTGTTTGTCCAGAGCGGCACATTGGATTTTCAGGGCTTCGAGACTTTTTTCCAGCGGAGTGCCTGTGAGTTCACCCATGACCTCTTGGAAGGTACGACCAGGCTGCCAGTAGCTGCCCCAGAAATAACGATCGAACACCGTTTCGACGCGTCTTAATGCGACCTTGGTGTCCCAGATCAGCACCAGGGTCTTGCCCTGTCCCAGGTGTTTCTTCTTGATGCGTTGCCCTTGCAGCGACGCCCAGGCAACGACGGCGATGGATATCACGCCGATCAGCGCAGATGCACTGTCCAGGAATATCAGCGCTTTTTCGATCTGGTGAGTCAGCATGACGCCATAGAAATAAGTGGCCGAAAGCAGCACCAACGCCGCGATGGCGCACCAGAAACCGGGAACATAAGGGTTTTTCATTATTGGAATCCCCATGACCAGTGACGCATTGACGTCGCGGACTCCTTTTTTTGCCAGTCCCCGACACTCACAGCATAGCAACGGCCCCACGGTTTGCCGGGGTGTCGGCAGTAATCAGGGGCACGATCCGATTACCGGCCCAAAACGACAAAACCCCTGTCTGCGTCAGCAGACAGGGGTTCTGGGAATTCAATCTTGACGATGACCTACTCTCACATGGGGAAACCCCACACTACCATCGGCGAT
>NZ_JBMDKO010000031.1:0-71261 GCF_057809755.1 Pseudomonas sp. FG13 | reverse complement strand
GCCCGACGAGCTACCAGGCTGCTCCATCCCGCGTCTGTGAGGCGGCATTCTACAGAGGATCGCCAGGCTGTCAACCCTTGTGTTAGAAAAAACTGTTCCGCTTCAAGTGCTTAGCCACTCAAAAAGCATTGTGACCGTGCTGTGACGCAGGCGGGGCAAGGGCTGCGGCTCTATTGGGCGGTTCGGTGCGATTGAAGAAATACATTTTACGTAGCCCTTTTCCAGGCTAAGCGTCGGATCTTTCAAACTACTGGTGCTATATACAGTTCCGGATGCGATACTGGCGGTCCGACTCGCCCCGTATCCTGCTTCTTTATGACGCAACGCAAAATCATCCACGTCGACTGCGATTGCTTCTATGCCGCCATCGAGATGCGTGATGATCCGCGGCTGGCCGGCAAACCCATGGCGGTCGGTGGTTCGGCGGATCGACGGGGCGTGATCGCGACCTGCAACTACGAGGCACGGGCCTACGGTGTACGCTCGGCCATGTCCTCCGGGCACGCCTTGAAACTCTGCCCGGACCTGATCATCGTCAAGCCCAGGATGGACGCCTATCGCGAGGCGTCGAAGGAAATTCAGGGCATCTTCCGTGATTACACGGACCTGATCGAGCCGCTGTCCCTGGATGAGGCCTACCTGGACGTTTCCGCCAGCGCCCATTTCGGCGGTAGCGCCACTCGCATCGCCCAGGACATTCGCCGGCGCGTATCCAATCAGTTGCACATCACAGTGTCCGCCGGTGTCGCCCCGAACAAATTCTTGGCCAAAATTGCCAGTGATTGGAAAAAACCCAACGGCCTATTCGTCATCACCCCGGACCAGGTCGAGGATTTCGTCTCGGCCCTGCCGGTCAGCAAGCTCCACGGTGTCGGCAAGGTGACGGCCGACAAGCTGAACAGGCTTGGAATTGCCGATTGCCTGCAATTGCGTCAGTGGGACAAGCTGGCGCTGGTACGCGAATTCGGCAGTTTCGGTGAGCGACTCTGGGGTCTGGCTCGTGGGATCGATGAGCGTCTGGTGCACAACGACAGTCGACGTCAGTCCATCAGTGTGGAAAACACCTACGATGTCGACCTGCCCGATCTGGCGAGCTGCCTCGATAAACTGCCGGAGCTGATGGAAACCCTCAGCGGGCGTATGGCGCGCATCGATAGTAGCTATCGGCCCGGCAAGCCATTCGTCAAAGTGAAATTCCACGACTTCACCCAGACCACCCTGGAACAGTCAGGGGCAGGGCGGGACCTGGGTAGTTACCAGTCGCTGTTGACCCAAGCATTCAATCGCGGCGCGAAGCCGGTGCGGTTGTTGGGGATCGGGGTTCGGCTGGAGGATTTGCGCGGAGGGTTCGAGCAGTTGGAGTTATTTGAGCGGTGATGCCTTGGCGGGCTGCTCAGAAGGCTTTTTGTGGGGAGGGGATAAATCCCCTCGCCACAGGAGTGTCAGTGAGCGCCCGGATCCGCCACCAACCGTCCGCCGCTCTTGGTCAGTGCCTTCATGAACTCGGCCTGCAATTCCGGATCGTTGCGGGTCAGTTCGATCAGGCTTTGTTCCAGTTCGCTGGCTTCTTCTTCCAGGCCCAGCTCCGAGAGGCGCTTGACCCGATGAACCCACTGGCTCACCTCGTCGTCTTCCAGATCGTCGTAGATCAAGGCGTGGGCTTCCACCAGCTTGCTGCGCAAGGTGCTACTGATGCTCAGGGATGAGTCGGTGTGCACCTCGTCCTGGGCGTCTGTCACGCTGATCTGCAACTTGCCGAATTGGCTCAGGTCCTGCTCGGCAAATGGGCTTTCCAGCAGATTGAGGCGCAGCACGCCATTGCGGTCGGTGCTCAGCTCGAACGTCTGCCGGCCGGCCTTGACCTCGACCGGGCGTTCGCTCCAGGGCAGGCTCGAGTGCTCCGTGCGTTTGTCTCGCTGGACTTCATCGATGCCCGCCAGGTTCTGTTGGGCGCGGCCATGGGAGGGGGCGTTCATGAACGGGTTCAGCCCGGCGACACCGTAGCTGAGCCAGTCATGGGTCACCGTCTCCGGCAGGTTGCCGAGGGCAAACACATTGACCACGTTCGCGCCGATGCCGGCTACCACCGCCACCGCGCCCAGCGGGATCTCGTAGATTTCCCGCCAGGGTTGGTACGGTGTATAGCGATCGTAGCGACGCGTGACTTCGAATTCGGTGACTTCGAAGGTCTTCTGCTCATGGATCCGTACCCGGCGCTGCGGCAGGTCGAGCACCTTGGGTTCGCCCACATCGATCTGCAGGCTATGGTCGAGCAACTTACGCTCGACCCGCTCTTCGTGCTCGCTGCGTTGCGACATTTGGTTGGCACAGCCGCTGACCAGCAGGGCGCCGCAGAGCGCGGCGCCACCGAGGCCTAAGGTGTTTCGCTTGAACATGACGTCTCTATCTGGTGTCAGCGGCGGATACGGGCCTGGAGGAAGGAGAGCACGTCGCCAACCGGCAGCGCTTGCGGCTCGGCCTCGGTGCGGCTCTTGTATTCCAGGTTGCCTTCGGCCAGGCCACGGTCACTGACGACGATCCGGTGCGGGATGCCGATCAGTTCCATGTCCGCGAACTTGATGCCGGGGCTGGTTTTCTTGTCGCGATCGTCCAGCAGCACTTCAAAGCCGGCGGCCGTCAATTCGGCGTAGAGCTTGTCGGTGGCTTCGCGAACCAGGTCGGTCTCGTAGCGCAACGGCACCAGGGCAATCTGGAACGGCGCCAGGGTGTCGCTCCAGATGATCCCTTTCTCGTCGTTGTTCTGTTCGATGGCTGCTGCCACCACACGGGACACGCCGATGCCATAGCAACCCATTTCCAGGGTGACCGGCTTGCCGTTCTCGCCCAGCACTTCGCACTTCATCGCCTTGCTGTACTTGTTGCCCAGCTGGAAGATGTGCCCGACTTCGATGCCGCGCTTGATTTCAAGCACGCCCTTGCCGTCAGGGCTCGGGTCGCCGGCCACGACGTTGCGCAGGTCGGCAATGGCCGGAACCGGCAGGTCGCGTTCCCAGTTCACGCCGAAATAGTGCTTGTCGTCGATGTTGGCGCCGATGGCGAAGTCGCTCATCAGGGCCACCGAACGGTCGATGATGATCGGCAGCGGCAGGTTCAGCGGGCCGAGGGAACCCGCACCTGCGCCGATGGCGTCGCGCAGTTCGGTGTCGGTGGCCATGACCAGCGGGCTGGCGACGCCTGGCTGGTTGGCGGCCTTGATTTCGTTCAGCTCATGATCGCCGCGGACGATCAGTGCAATCAGCTTGCCTTCCTCTTCGGCGTGGACGATCAGGGTCTTGATCGTGCGCTCGATCGGCAGGTTGTAGCCCTCCACGAGCTGGGCAATGGTCTTGGCGTTCGGGGTGTCCACCAGGCGCAGTTCTTCCGACGGCGCAGGACGGGAGGTTTCCCGTGGCACGGCTTCGGCTTTCTCGATATTGGCGGCATAGTCGGAGCCGCTGCTGAAGACGATGTCGTCTTCGCCGGACTCGGCCAGTACGTGGAACTCGTGGGAGCCGGCACCGCCGATGGAGCCGTTGTCGGCTTCGACCGGACGGAACTTCAGGCCCAGGCGGGTGAACACGTTGCAGTACGCCTGGTGCATGCGGTCGTAGGTGACTTGCAGCGAGGCCAGGTCGGCGTGGAAGGAGTAAGCGTCCTTCATGATGAACTCACGACCGCGCATCAGGCCGAAGCGTGGACGGATCTCGTCACGGAATTTGGTCTGGATCTGGTACAGGTTGATCGGCAACTGCTTGTAGCTGCTCAACTCGTTGCGCATCAGGTCGGTGATCACTTCCTCGTGGGTCGGGCCCGCGCAGAAGTCACGGCCGTGACGGTCCTTGAGGCGCAGCAGCTCAGGGCCATATTCTTCCCAGCGTCCCGATTCCTGCCACAGTTCGGCCGGTTGGGTGCCCGGCATCAGCACTTCCAGGGCGCCGGCGGCGTCCATCTCTTCACGCACGATGGCTTCCACCTTGCGCATCACCCGCAGGCCCATCGGCAGCCAGGTGTACAGGCCCGAGGCGAGCTTGCGGATCATGCCGGCACGCAGCATCAACTGATGGCTGATCACGACGGCGTCGGAAGGCGTTTCTTTCTGTGTGGCGAGCAAAAATTGACTGGTGCGCATGGTTGGCCGTTGTCGGTTGCTGATGACGAGAAGTGACGGAGCATTGTACGGGCGAGATGCCCTGGCGTACAGGCGCGTGGCCGGTCGCCAGGTGCGAATGCCGGTTTCGCCGGCGCTTGCTGAAGTTTCCTACGACTCTTCCGCCGGCCGGGTGGGGGTCGGTTCCGGGGCGGAGGGTGAGTCCTGGCGACGGTTCTCCTGGAACCAATGCAGGGCGATCAGCAGCAGGGTCGGGACGCCGAGCAGGGCGGTGATCAAGAAGAAATTGTGATAACCGAATTTCTCCACCATCACCCCGGAATAGCCACCGATCAAGCGTGGCAGCAGCAGCATGATCGAGCTGAGCAGGGCGTATTGGGTGGCGGAAAACTTCAAGTTGGTCAGGCTCGACAGGTACGCCACGAATGCCGAGGTGGCAAGGCCGGAGCTGAAGTTGTCCAGGGAGATGGTGAGCACCAGCATCTTCAGGTTGGGGCCCATGTCGGCGAGCATCAGGAACAGGATGTTGGTGGCGGCCGAGGCCACGCCGCCAATGAAGAGGATCGGCAGGATGCCGAAGCGTACGATCAACAGCCCGCCCATGCCGGCGCCGAGGAGCGTCATGATCAGCCCGAAAATCTTGCTGACACTGGCGATCTGGTCCTTGGTGAAGCCCTGGTCGATGTAGAACACGTTGGCCATGACGCCCATGACCGTGTCGGACATCCGGTACGTGGCGATCAGCCCCAGCAGCAGCAAGGCCTGCCAGCGGTAGCGCAGGATGAAGTCATTGACCGGCGTGAGCACCGGCGCCAGGCCGCGACGCCCCATGGTCGACAGGCACATGGCGGTGAGGATGATATAGAGAATGGCCCGCAGGAAGGCGCGGTCTTCGAGCAGCAGATCGAGCAGGCTGACGCCTTCGAACAGCACGCTGGCAAAGTCGGTGTTGTAGAGCTGGGTGCACATCGCCGGGACTGACACCAGCAGCACGATCAGCACGAACACCGAGGCCAGTTGGTGAACGAACGTGTAGCGCCCGGCCTGCAATTGCGTACGCAGCGGCACCGGTGGCTCGCGCATGAACAGCGAGGTGAGCAAGGCCGGAACCATCAATACGCCGAACAGCAGATACGTACCGGCCCAGGCCGAGTGCTTGTAGCTGAAGCCGGTGGAGCCGAAACCCTCGGCGAAGAACAATGCGCCGGCGGTCGCCAGCAGTGCGGCGACCCGGTAGCCGGACATGTAGCTGGCGGCGAGGGCGGCCTGGCGGGTGTCATCGACGATTTCCAGGCGATAGGCATCGACCGCGATGTCCTGGGTGGCCGAAGCGAACGCCACGAGCACGGCAATGGCTATCAACCATGAGAGATGTTTCTGCGGATCGCAGAAGCCCATGCCGATCAGGCCCAGGATCACCAGGCCTTGGGAAAGCACCAGCCATGAGCGGCGACGCCCGAGTTTGCCGAGCACCGGCAGGCGCCATTGGTCGAGCAACGGCGACCAGACCCATTTAAAGGCATAGGCCAGGCCGATCAGGCTCGCGTAGCCGATGGTTTCACGCGCCACGCCGGCCTCGCGCAACCAGACCGAAAGCGTGGAAAACACCAGCATGTAGGGCAAGCCGGCAGCGAAGCCAAGCAGCAACAGCACGAGCGTCGAAGGACTGGCATAGGCGGCGAGGGCGGCGCGCCAGGTTTTACGGGGCATGGGCTGGAGTCTGCCTCAAAAATTGCGAAAACAAAGCGCGCACTCTAACCGCTGTGCTCTACCGGGCGCCAGCCATGGCATCGAATATCAACACGATTATTCAGGATACTGACCCCTTCCATCCGCAGGCGTGCGCGCTGTTCGTCCCCTGAGGCGCTGCCTGCCGGCAGGCTGATCCGACCACCGGCACCCAATACCCGATGCCAGGGCAGGCTGGTGTCGTTGGGCAGTTGGCTGAGGGTGCGGCCCACCCAGCGTGCCGCCCGACCCAGGCCGGCCATCTCGGCGAGCTGGCCATAGGTGACGACTTTGCCGGGCGGCACTTGCGCAAGGGTCAGATAAAGCGTGGTGCGGCGTACCTGCGCGGCGTCTTCGGGGTCCACTGGGATATCGGTCACGGGGAGGGTTCCTAGGAAAAGTACATGTCCGTTCGTAGGTTTATTCTGGCAGAGCGGATTGAGAAATGAACTCATCCCCCATCCTTGGGTCAGTCCTTGCTGAGGTGTCGTCCTGGGGGATAATGCCGCCTTTTCACCGCAAACCTGAGCTCTTTATACGCTTATGTTGTCCAGAACCCTGCTATGCCTGGCTGTTGCCAGTGCCTCCACGCCCTTGCTTGCCGATACCGTCTGGTTGAAGAACGGTGACAAACTCAGCGGCAAGATCACCGTTTTCGATGGCGGCAAATTGCTGATCCAGACCGATTATGCCGGCGCCGTTCCCATTGACTGGAAACAGGTCAAGACCCTTGAAAGTGACCAGCAGTTACTGGTCAAGCAGGACGCCTACACCGGCGAGAAAGCCAAGGCCCTGCACGCCGCCGAGGACGGCAAGGTGACCCTGGCCAACGGTGACGCGCCCAAGACCGTCGAGTTGGCCAGTATCCAGCAGATCCTCAAGCCCAAGCCGGTGGTCGAGGATCTAGTGTGGAAAGGCAATGTCGATGCCGCAATGGATTACCAGCGGGCGGAAAAAGATGTCGACGACTACGACATCGATTTCAAGACGACAGCCCGCCACGGTCGCTGGCGGCACACCGCCGAGGGCGAATACAACCGCGAATTCCAGGACGACGTGGTCTCCACCGACAACTGGAAACTGGAATATTCCCTCGACCGCTTCCTGACGGACAAATGGTTCTGGCAGGGGCGCCTGAACTACAAGCGTGACAAGGTCGAAGACCTGGCCCGCCAGCGAGTGGTGGGTACCGGTCCGGGCTACCAGTTCTGGGATGACGAATTGGGCGCGTTCTCGCTGGGTTCGCTGTTGAACCGCACCGATTACGAGTACCAGGACGGGGGCAAGGACAACTTCTATTCCGTCGCCATGAAGTGGGACTACAACCGCTACCTCGTAGGCAAGCGTGTCGAGTTCTTCACCAACGGCGAAGTGGGCAAGCCGCTGTCCGGCGTTGCGGAGTACGCCTATGACGCGGAGATGGGCTTGCGCTACAAGGTCACCGACTGGGCCTCGCTCAACCTCAAGGCCGAGAAAGATGTGATCGAAGGGTCCGAGGACAGCGACTTGAGCAAAACGCGCTACACCGCCGGGTTTGGCGTGACCTGGTAAGCCCAGGCAGAAATAGCCCCTGTGGGAGCGAGCCTGCTCCGGGCGGCGATCCGACGATAACGGTGTATCAGTCAACAGTATTGTTGCTGGTCTACCGCTATCGTCGGATCGCCGCCCGGAGCAGGCTCGCTCCCACAGTTTTTTGTGCCGGCAAAAACTGGCAGGCACAAAAAAGCCCCGCTTTTGAGGGCGGGGCTCTTTACTAAAGCAGGAACAGTTAGATAACTGTTACTTCTTCAGCTTGCATGCCTTTCTGACCGCGGGTAGCGACGAAAGAAACCTGTTGGCCTTCTTTCAGGCTTTTGAAGCCGTCGGATTGGATAGCTTTGAAGTGTACGAACAGATCGTCACCGGATTGTGGGGTGATGAAGCCGAAGCCTTTTTCATCATTGAACCACTTAACGGTACCGGTTTGGCGATTAGACATGGTGTAACTCCTTGAACAAAGATAACTGCGACTCAGGAAGAACCCTGGCCAAGACTGAGTGCAAAGAGCAGGAAAAATTCTTGTAGATGGTTGGATCGAAATTCAACATATCGTGTAGAGATTCTCAGTGACACAAGCAGCACAGTGACGCCACCTTAACCCTTTTTCCGAAACGTGCCAATGGTCTTTGCGAAGGTTTCTCGATTTTGGTGACTGACGGCGTCCAGGCTCGGGAAAACACGACGGATCGGCGAGAATTGCTTCCCACGCTTTGAACCCTGCCCCTCGCCCCGGTAAGATGCCGGACAGTTTTCTCCACCCTCGCTATTCAGGACACCGCCATGAGCATCAAATCGGACAAGTGGATTCGCCGCATGGCGCAAGAGCACGGCATGATCGAGCCCTTCGTAGAGCGCCAGATGCGCGGTGAAGGCGCCGACCGACTGATTTCCTTCGGCGTCTCCAGCTACGGCTACGACGTGCGTTGCGCCGATGAATTCAAGGTGTTCACCAACATCAATTCGGCTACCGTCGACCCGAAGAACTTCGATGAGAAGAGCTTCGTCGACATCAAGAGCGACGTCTGCATCATTCCGCCGAACTCCTTCGCCCTGGCCCGCACCGTCGAGTATTTCCGCATCCCGCGCAATGTACTGACCATCTGCCTGGGCAAGAGCACTTATGCCCGTTGCGGCATCATCGTCAACGTCACGCCGCTGGAACCGGAGTGGGAAGGCCACGTGACCCTGGAGTTCTCGAACACCACGACCCTGCCGGCGAAAATCTACGCCAACGAAGGTGTGGCACAGATGCTGTTCCTCGAATCCGATGAAGAATGCGAAGTGTCCTACAAGGATCGGGGTGGCAAATACCAGGGCCAGCGTGGTGTGACACTCCCACGCACCTGATTCTGACGAACAGTGGGAATTCCTGAACGGGCAGACACTCTATTGCGTGTACTGCCCGTTTTTTCGTCAGCGCAGCGGGCTTCGCTCAGGAGTTGCTCTATGAAGATCGATCCGCGAATCAGTGCCGAACTGGCAAGGCTTGAGCCCAATCAGATCGGCGTCATGGCCTGGTCCCTGCTGGCCCACCCTGCCGAAGCGGCAGGTGGCATTCCTGGCCAGCCCGATCCCGACACCCCCAATGAACAACCTACCGAGCCGGGTGAGCCGACCCTGCCGGACGAGCCGCCTCCTGCGCCTGTCGCTTGATGACAGCATGGCCCGCCAGCGATCTTTCAGTTGACGGGCCATATTTCGTTATCGCCAATGACAAAAATCCTGCAGTCGTTGTCCTGCTCGACCCGATAACCGCCTGTGAAGGCGCCGAAGGCCGGCAGCAGACTGATGTCGCTGCCTAGCCGGAAGCACGCCAGGCGCAAGCGCTGCCGACCCTTGCCGCTCAGGTGATACACCGGGTGTACGTGACCGGCCAGCACGTGGCGGCTCGGGTGCGGGTCGGGTTCGTGTTGCACGGCGAAGGGGCCCAGCAACAGGGGGGCTGGTACGACGCGGATGTTCAGCGAGGGCGGCGGGTCGCCGGCGCGTTTGTCGTGGTTGCCGCGAATCAGCGTCATGGCCAGGTGCGGATGCCTGGCACGCCAATCGGAAAGGGCCTTCAAGGTGCCTGGCGCGTTGGAGCCGGGACCGTGGAGAAAGTCGCCGAGGAAAATCAGCTGTCGGCACGGCAGGTTCGCCAGTAATCCATCCAGGATCGCGATGTTGCTGGCGGTGGTGCCGTGGGGAACCGGTTGGCCGAGACTGCGATAGGCGGCGGCCTTGCCGAAATGCACATCTGCCACCATCAGGGTCTCCTGGGCGGGCCAGTAGAGGGCTTTTTCCGGCAGCAACCAGAGCTCTTCGCCGGCCAGATTGACAGGATAAGGCGCGGGCATCAGGCGTCACCCCGATCGGCGGTTTTTTCCAGTTCGCTGACCATTCGCCTGATGCGATCGGCAAGCTTCTCCGAACTCAGGCTTTCCCTGAACCGCTCCACCAGCAACGGGAAACCCAGTGGGGTGGGGCGCTTGATGATGTGCAGGTCCAACTGCAAGGTATTGAGGCGTTCCAAGGTCTGCTCCAGGCGACGTATATCCAGTTCTTCACGCAAGACTTCTTCCCCGGCCTGGGCCAGCAACAGGTTGTCGGCGTCGTATTGCTTGAACACTTGAAAGAACAACCCGCTGGAGGCCTGGACCTGTCGAGTGCTTTTCGGTGCGCCGGGGTAGCCGGCGAATACCAGGCCGGCGATCCGGGCGATTTCGCGAAAGCGTCGAAGGGCCAACTCGCCGGCGTTCAGGCTGGCGAGCACATCGGCCAGCAGGTTGTCGGTGCTCAAGAGCGTGGGATTCAGGTAGTGCGACCAATCCAGTGCCGTGGCACTGAGCAGTTCGAGGCCGTAGTCGTTGACCGCAATGGAAAAGGTCACCGGTTCCTGCTGGCTGACGCGCCAGGCCAGCAGGCTCGCCAGCCCCAGATGCACCTGGCGTCCGGCAAACGGGTACAGGAACAGGTGCCAGCCTTCCCGGGATTTCAGCGCTTCGGCCAGCAATGAAGTCTGCGTGGGCAGGCCGGACCAGCGCTGCTGGGTCAGCAACAAGGGCTGCACGGCTTGCATCTCCGGGCCCTCGAAGCGCCCCTTGGCGGCCTCGCTCAGGCGTGCCACGACGGCGGCGGCCAGTTCGTTGGAAAGCGGCATCCGCCCGCCGTTCCAGCGCGGCACGGCGGCTTTTTTCGCCTGGCTACGACGCACGTAGGCAGTCATTTCCTCAACCCGGACCAGTTCCAGCAATCGTCCGGCGAACAGGAAGCCGTCCCCCGGTCGCAGGCGGGCAATGAAGCCTTCCTCCACGCTGCCCAAGGTCTTGCCACCCCCACCCTTGCTCCAGAACTTCAACTGCAGGCTGGCATCGCTGACGATGGTGCCGATGCTCATGCGGTGACGCCGGGCCAGGCGCGCGTCAGGGACTCGCCAGATACCGTGCTCGTCCGGCTCGACCCGGCGGTAATCGGGGTAGGCGGTCAACGACAGGCCGCCGTGGCGCACGAAGGCCAGGGCCCAGGCCCATTGCGCTTCGTTCAGGTCGCGGTAGGCCCAGGCGCTGCGCACTTCCCGGTACAGCTCATCGGGTACGAAGCCGCCGCCCAGGGCCATGCTGACCAGATGTTGCACCAACACATCCAAAGGCCTGTGGGGCGATTCGCGAGGTTCGATGCGCCGCTGGGCCACGGCATCCTGAGCCGCGGCGGCTTCGATCAGTTCAAGGCTGTGGGTCGGCACCAGGGTGATCCGCGAGGTTCGCCCCGGCGCGTGACCGGAGCGCCCGGCACGTTGCATCAGTCGCGCCACGCCCTTGGCCGAGCCGATCTGCAACACCCGCTCGACGGGCAGGAAATCCACGCCCAGGTCCAGGCTGGAGGTGCACACCACCGCTTTGAGTTGACCGTCCTTGAGCGCACGTTCGACCCAGTCCCGGGTATCGCGGGACAGCGAGCTGTGGTGCAGCGCGATCAGCCCGGCCCAGTCCGGGCGTGCCTCAAGGAGTGCCTGATACCAGATTTCGGATTGCGCACGGGTGTTGGTAAAGACCAGGCAACTGCTGCTGGCGTCGATTTGTGCGATGACCTGGGGCAGCATTTTCAGGCCGATGTGCCCGGCCCACGGAAAACGTTCGAGGGCGGGAGGCAGCAGCGTATCGACCCGCAGCGTTTTGTCATTGGCCCCCTGAATGCTGATCCCGTTGCCCTGAGGGATCAGCACCTGCTCGGCGTGGGCCTGATTCCCCAAGGTGGCGGACACGCCCCAGACGATGAGCTCGGGATGCCAGTGCCGCAGCCGCGCCAGCGCCAGTTGCAATTGCACGCCTCGCTTGTTGCCCAACAGTTCATGCCATTCGTCCACCACGACCATGCGCAGCGTTGCCGCCGCCGTTTGCGCATCGGTCCGGGCGAGCATCAAGGTCAGGCTTTCGGGCGTGGTGATCAGTGCCGTGGGCAGGCGTCGCCCCTGGCGGGCCCGTTCGCTGGCGCTGGTATCGCCGGTGCGCAGGCCAACACTCCAGGGAATCAGCAGTTCCGCCAGCGGTGCTTCTAGGGCTTTGCCTGTGTCGGCGGCCAGTGCACGCATCGGCGTGATCCACAGGACGGTCAGCGGTTCGGCTACAGGTGTGCGTTTGCGCGGTTTATCCGAGGGCGGGGTGGTGCGGGCGAAACGGTTGAGGACAGCAAACCACACTGCGTAGGTCTTGCCGGCTCCGGTGTTGGCGTGCAGCAGCCCGGACTCCCCACGCTTGACCGCGGCCCACACCTGTTTCTGAAAGGCGAACGGCTTCCAGCCGCGGGCGCTGAACCATTGGTTTGCGAAGTTGTTGGATGTCGCCATGCCTGCCGCGTGCGCCCTGGAAGTCTTCTTTCAAGGACCACGGCGGCGGGGGAAAGGTTTAAATAGGCGGATGGAGTTACCGCAGATTGCCCTGCAAAACCCTGTGGCGAGGGGATTTATCCCCGCTGGGCCGCGAAGCGGCCCCTCAGCCTGGCACCTCGGTTTGTCAGGGAGATTGTCTTCAGGCTATCTGGGGCCGCTTTGCGGCCCAGCGGGGATAAATCCCCTCGCCACACGTTTTTCACCCTGTTCTGGTATAGGGTTCTATTTCAGGTTGCCACTGAGGAACTGCTTCAGCCGCTCGCTCTTCGGGTTGCCCAGCACGTCTTCCGGCGCGCCTTCTTCCTCCACCCGGCCCTGGTGCAGGAAGAGCACCTGGTTCGAGACTTTGCGAGCGAAGCTCATTTCGTGGGTCACCATGATCATGGTCCGGCCTTCTTCGGCCAGCCCCTGGATCACCTTCAACACTTCCCCTACCAGTTCCGGGTCCAGGGCCGAGGTCGGTTCGTCGAACAGCATCACCTCCGGCTCCATCGCCAGGGCCCGGGCGATGGCCACGCGTTGCTGCTGGCCGCCGGACAGGAACGCCGGGTACTGTTCGGCCACGCGCGGCGCTAGGCCGACCTTGTCGAGGTAGCGGCGGGCACGTTCATCGGCTTCCTGCTTGCTGATGCCCAGCACCCGGCGAGGCGCCATGGTGATGTTTTCCAGCACGGTCATGTGGCTCCACAGGTTGAAGTGCTGGAACACCATGGCCAGGCGCGTGCGGATGCGTTGCAGTTCATCGGCGTCGGCCACGTGCATACCGTGGCGGTCCTTGATCATCTGGACCGACTGGCCGTCCAGGCTCATGGCGCCGTCGTTGGGTTGTTCCAGGAAGTTGATGCAGCGCAGGAAGGTACTCTTGCCCGAGCCACTGGCGCCGATCAGGCTGATGACGTCGCCAGTCTTGGCCTTGAGCGAAACGCCCTTGAGCACCTGATGTTCGCCGTAGCTTTTATGCAGGCCTTCGATGGTCAGTTTGTACATGGAACAGGCATCCTCAAGGCGAAAGTAGGTAGCCGCTGCGATAGGCTTCGGCGCCGGCGACGTGGGCGATGACCATGCCGGCGGTGGCCATGCGACGCAACGAGCGGGCGTACATCAGCCCGGCATTGCAGCAGTGAACGGAGGTGACGGTGTCGTTGACCGGGTCGATGATTTCCGCCACCAATTGACCGGCCTCCAGGTATTCGCCCGGCAAGGCGGCGTAGACCAGCAGCCCGCCCACGGGGGTCGCCACCGGTTCGACGCCGGCCAGCGGCGTGGCCGGATAAGGCAGCTCGGGCAGGGGCACCGCTTCGCCGTCGATGGCGCCGTAATGGATCAGGTATTCGATCAGGGCCTGGCAGTCGAGACTCGCCAACCCATGGTTGACGTCGCCCTGGCCGCGCAATTCGACGGTGACGGAAAAACTGCCCAGGGGAATCTCGAAGCGCTCGCCGAAGCGCTCCTTGAGCTGCCACCAGAGCAGGGTGAAGCATTCATCGAACGACTGGCCGCCCGAGTCGGTGGCCAACAGGCTGGCCTCGGCGCCGATGTAGCGGGCCAGCGGCTCGACCTGGGGCCAGGCTTCCGGCGTGGTGTAGAGGTGCGCCACGGCTTCGAAATCGCAATGCAGGTCCAGCACCATGTCGGCGTCGCAGGCCAGCCGTTGCAAGACCAGGCGCTGGGATTGCAGTTGCGTGGAAGCGGTCTGCCGGGCGAGAGCATCGCGCAGGCTGGTGCGGATCAGCATCAGGTTGTGCTGCGGATCCTGGGTGAGCAGGTCTTCGATCTCGTTGCCGACTTCCTCGCTCAGGTCGAGAAAGCGACGGTTGAAGTTTTGCCCGCTTTCCAATTCGTAGCGACCCAGCGGCACGTCCATCAGCACTTGTTCGAGGCCGATGGGGTTGGCCACGGGCACCAGGACGATTTCGTGTCGCAGGTGGCCGGACGCCTCGAGCTCCGCCAGGCGTTGCTTGAGATGCCAGGCCACCAGCATGCCGGGTAGTTCATCGGCATGCAGGGACGACTGGATGTAGATTTTACCGACGGCTTTTTCCGGGCCGAAGTGAAAGCTATGGATCTTGCGTGCGGTCCCCGGCAGCGGGGCCAGCAAGTCATGGATCTGGTGGCGCATTTGCTTGTGTGTCCTGGACTAATGAGTCGGCCCGAGAAAGGCCAGCCAGCGGCGCTCGGCGAGGCGGAAGAGGCCTACCAGTGCGAAGGTGACGGTCAGGTAGATCAACGCGGCGATCCCGAACGACTGGAAGGTCAGGAAGGTGGCCGAGTTGGCATCCCGGGCCACTTTCAGCACGTCTGGAACGGTAGCGGTGAATGCCACGGTCGTCGAGTGCAGCATCAGGATCACTTCGTTGCTGTAGTAGGGCAGCGAGCGCCGCAGCGCCGAAGGCATGATCACATAGGCATACAGCTTCCAGCCGGTCAGGCCATAGGCCTTGGCCGCTTCGACTTCACCGTGGTTCATGCTGCGGATCGCCCCGGCAAAGATTTCCGTGGTGTAGGCGCAGGTGTTCAGGGCGAAGGCTAGGATCGTGCAGTTCATCGCATCGCGAAAGAAACTGTCGAGCAAGGGTTGGGCGCGCACCGCCGCGATGCTGTAGATACCGGTGTAGCAGATCAACAGCTGGATATAGAGCGGTGTGCCGCGGAACAGATACGTGTAGAACTGCACCGGCCAGCGCACGGAGCGCTTGGGCGAAACCCGGGCGATGGATAGCGGGATCGAGACCAGGAAGCCGATCAGCAGCGAGGCGCTGAGCAGCCACAGGGTCATCGCCAGACCCGTAACGTTGACACCGTCACTGTAGAGGAACGGCCGCCAGTACTCTTGTAGAAGCTCGATCATCGCACCGCCTCCCGTGCTCCGGCGGCGTAGCGGCGTTCAAGCCTGCGCAGAATGAAGTTGGACGCGCTGGTAATCAGCAGATAGATCAGCGCTGCCAGCACCAGGAAGTAGAACAGTTGATAGGTGCTCTTGCCCGCATCCTGGGCCGCCTTGACCAGATCGGCCAGGCCGATGATCGACACCAGCGCGGTGGCCTTGAGCATCACCATCCAGTTATTGCCGATACCCGGGAGGGCAAAGCGCATCATTTGCGGAAACACCACGAAGCGGAAACGCTGGCCACGCTTGAGGCCATACGCGGTGGCGGCTTCGACCTGGCCCCTTGGCACCGCGAGGATCGCGCCGCGGAAGGTCTCGGTGAAGTACGCGCCATAGATGAAGCCCAGGGTAATCACCCCGGCGCCGAATGGGTCGATCTCGATGTATTCCCATTCCATGAAGTCGGTAAAAGAGGTCAGCCAGGTCTGCAGGCTGTAGAAAATCAGCAGCATCAGCACCAGGTCCGGCACGCCGCGAATCAGCGTGGTGTAGAGCTGGGCGGGGATTCGCAGCAGTTTGACCGGAGACAGCTTGGCGCTGGCGCCCAGCAGGCCGAGCAAGATGCTCAATAATAGCGACAGGGCCGCCAGTTTGATGGTCATCCAGGTGCCTTGCATCAGCAGCGGGCCAAAGCCCTGCAGGCTGAAGGCGGAGAGCCCCAGATTTTGTAGGAGTTGTTCGAGCATGGAAGAGGCCTTTGGCAGTCAAAAAGCGCCCACCCGTAACCGGATGGGCGCCACGCATTATTTGCCGCTGTACAGATTCAGATCGCCAAAGTGTTTTTTCTGGATTTCGGCGTATTTGCCGTCGTCGTGTAACGCTTTGATACCTTTATCCAAAAGAGCCTTCAGCTCTTTGTTACCTTTGTTGATACCGATGGCCGTCTTGGCCGGCAGCAGTTCGCTGTCCACCGGTTTGCTGACTTCATAGTCGGCGCCCTTTGGCGATTTCATGAAGCCCAGCTCGGCTTGCAGCATGTCCTGGATTGCCGCATCAAGGCGGCCGGAGGTCAGGTCGGCATAGACCTGGTCCTGGTTGGCATAGGCCTGGGTCTTGACGCCGGCCTTGTCCAGCACGGCCTTGGCGTAGGCTTCCTGGATGGTGCCTTGCTCATAGCCGACGGTCTTGCCTTTGAGCGAAGCGACGTCCGCGCTCAGGCCCGAGCCTTTCTTGAACACATAAGCCGTTGGGCCGGAAAACAGTTCGCTGGAGAAGTCGATGACTTTCTCGCGGGCCGGGGTCACGGTCATGGACGAGATCACGCCGTCGAATTTCTTCGCCTTGAGGCCCGGGATCATGCCGTCGAAATCGCTTTCGACCCACTTGCATTTGACCTTCAGTTCCTCGCAGATCGCATTGCCCAGGTCGATATCGAAACCTACCAGGCTGCCATCGGCTGCCTTGGATTCAAATGGGGCATAGGACGGGTCGACACCAAAACGCAGTTCCTTGTATTCCTTGGCCGTGGCGGCGCCGGCGGCCATGCACAATGCCAGTGCAGAAAGGGTCAGCAGTGCTTTTTTCATTATCGAGTCCCTAAAACCATGATGAGCGCTTGTGGCGCATGAAGTTTTGTTACCGGTGCAGATAAGAACGGTAAGACGGCATAAAGGTAGCAATTTCCGAACCACAGTGCCGAACGAGCGTTTTAAAAAGCTTCGGCGACAGGCAGTGGAACGCGTTGGTGCGCGGATGAGATCGTACAACAAAAGGTGCACTGGGATGGTGCTTCGCAGGGTCGGCAAGGAGCATGTTCTGTGGCGAGGGGATTTATCCCCGCTGGGCTGCGCAGCAGCCCCCGAAAGCTGGATAGCAATATCAGGCTGATTGGGTACAACCCTTTAGGGCTGCTGCGCAGTCCAACGGGGATAAATCCCCTCGCCACAATTGATAGTGCAGCTACAGAGAGGTTATTTCAGCAGATCCTGGAGCGTTGCCAGAGTATCGGCTTCGTCAACGGTCTTGTCCTGGCGCCAGCGCAGCATCCGCGGAAACCGCACCGCGATCCCGCTCTTGTGGCGTTTGGACAAGGCAATGCCCTCGAAACCCAACTCGAAGACCAGAGTGGGCGTAACGCTGTTGACCGGGCCGAACTTCTCCACGGTGGTCTTGCGCACAATGCTGTCGACCCGGCGCATTTCTTCATCGGTCAGCCCCGAATAGGCTTTGGCGAACGGCACCAGACTGCGCTCGCGGCTGCCCGGTGGGTTGTCCCAAACGGCGAAGGTGTAGTCGCTGTACAGGCTGGCGCGTCGGCCGTGACCGCGCTGGGCGTAGATCAACACGGCGTCGACGCTGAACGGGTCGATTTTCCATTTCCACCACACGCCCATGTCCTTGGTCCGGCCGACGCCATACAGTGCGTTGCGCGCCTTGAGCATCATGCCCTCAACACCGAGGCTGCGGGACGCTTCGCGCTGGCGGGCGAGGTCGAGCCAGTCCTGGCCGGCGACGACTGGCGACGGCAGCAGCACCGGGCTTTGGGAATCCGCAATCAGGGCCTCCAACTGCTCACGGCGCTCGGCCTGGGGGCGGCTGCGCCAATCCTCTCCTTGCCATTCCAGCAGATCGTAGGCCATCACCACCACGGGCGCGTCTTCGAGGACTTTTTTGCTCAGGGTCTTGCGGCCGATGCGCTGTTGCAGCAGGGCGAACGGTTGTACGGCCGGTTGCAGCGGTGCATCGGCATCGAAGGTCTCCTCGGTCACCGGTTGCGAGGTTTTCCACACCACGATTTCGCCGTCGATCACTGTGCCGTCGGGCAGCACCGATGCCAGGGTGTGCAATTCAGGGAAGCGCTCGGTCACCAGCTCTTCGCCCCGGGACCAGACCCACAGATGGCCATCGCGCTTGATCACCTGGGAGCGGATGCCATCCCACTTCCATTCCACTTGCCAATCACTGGCCGGCCCCAGCAGCGCGTCGAACTGTTCGGCCGGGGCGGACAAGGCGTGGGCCAGGAAAAACGGGTACGGCTGACCGCCGCGTTGGGCATGTTCGTCCTTGGATTCGGCGGCGATCAGCTTGAGATAACCCTCGGCCGTCGGGCGATGGGACAGGTCGGTGTAACCCACCAGACGCTGGGCGACCCGTTTGCTGTCCAGCCCGGCCATCCCGGCGAGAGCCCGGGTCACCAGCAGCTTGGACACCCCGACACGGAAGCTGCCGGTGATGAGCTTGATGCAGAGCATCAGGCTCGAGCGGTCCAGTTGTGCCCACAAGCTCGGCAGTCGCAGCGCCAATACTTCAGGCGTCTCGCCGCGCAACGGCAGTAGCTTCTTTTCTATCCAAAGCGCCAGGCCTTCGGTAGAGGTATGGGGGGATTCCGGTAACACCAGGGAAATGGTTTCGGCCAGGTCACCCACGGCCTGATAACTTTCTTCGAATAGCCAGGGCGACAACCCGGAGACCTGTACGGCCAGGTCCCGGAGGATTTTCACCGGTACCAGTTGTCGTGGGCGGCCACCGGACAGGAAGTACACGGCCCATGCTGCATCCTGGGGCGGAGCCTGGGTGAAGTAGCGTTGCATGGCGGCCAGCTTGGCATTGCTGGAGGTGGTGGCGTCCAGATCGGCGTAGAGCTCGGCGAAGGCTTTCATGCTGCGCCCTCGCCGGTGGCAGGGGAGACGTCTTCTTCATCGTCGCCGTATTCAGTGCTGAAACCCTGTGCATCCAGGCCGAGTTCGCACAAATGCCGCACCAGCACGCTCACCGACCCGTGCGTGACCATCACCCGCTCGGCGCCGGTCTGTTCGATGGCCCAGAGCAGGCCGGGCCAGTCGGCGTGATCGGAAAGCACGAAGCCCCGATCCACGCCGCGCCGCCGTCGGGTGCCCCGCAGGCGCATCCAGCCGCTGGCGAAGGCATCGCTGTAGTCGCCGAAACGGCGCATCCAGCTGCTGCCACCGGCCGACGGCGGGGCGATGACCAGGGCCTGGCCCATGATCGGGTCGTTCTTCTGGATGTCACCGGCGTAAATCGTCGGCGGCAAATGAATCCCGGCCTCGCGGTAGACCCGGTTCAACGGCTCCACCGCCCCATGGGCGAGGATGGGGCCCAGGCTGGCGTCGATGCCATGGAGAATCCGCTGGGCCTTGCCGAAGGAATAGCAGAACAGCACGCTGGCCCGGTGGGCGGCGATGTTCGCGCGCCACCACTGATTGATTTCGTCGAATACCTGCGCCTGGGGCTGCCAGCGATAGATGGGCAGGCCGAACGTGGATTCGGTGATGAACGTATGACACTTCACTGGCTCGAACGGCGTGCAGGTGCCGTCGGGTTCGACTTTGTAGTCTCCGGATGCCACCCAGACCTCGCCTTCATGTTCCAACCGTACCTGGGCCGACCCCAGCACGTGCCCGGCGGGGTGAAAGCTCAAGGTCACGCCGTGATGTCGCAGGCGTTCGCCGTAGGACAGGGTGTGCAGATTGATGTCCTGGCCCAGTCGCGAACGCAGAATGCCTTCACCGGGAGCGGCTGCCAGGTAATGTTGATTGCCGCCGCGGGCATGGTCGCCGTGGGCGTGGGTGATGACCGAGCGCTCAACCGGACGCCAGGGGTCAATGTAGAAATCCCCGGGCGGGCAGTACAGGCCTTCGGGGCGGGCAATGACAAGATCCATGCAATCACCGGGGCGATGGGCTTGTCAGGTAGAGGCGATGGCGGGAAGAGAAGTTCTATCGGGTTTGGGTACGACAAGATCAGGAGACAAGATAGACAAATGTGGCGAGGGGATAAATCCCCTCGCCACAGGGAGGAGTATTGCAGTTACTTACCCGGCACCAGGGTCAGCCGAGCCTTGCCATACGCCCGGTCAAAGTTCTGCGGTTGCAGCGGCAGGTTCTGGTACTGCCCCTTGATCCACGAATCGATGCCGATGAGGTAGTTGGGACTGGCCGCGTTGCCCGACTGGCCAATACCGCCCTGGACCATCAACGGTTCGGGTTGGCCGAAGTCGACGATAAAGCGCATGTCCGGTGCCTGGGTGGCGTTGAAGTCCTGGCCCCAGGCGAATGCCGCGACGTTGAGCGAGGTGGCATCGCCGCCGGCCGAGAGCGGGCCGCGTACGACCTGGCCGCTGCCGTTCTTCCACGCGTAGCTGTGCAATTTGCCCCACTGCCAGGCCTTGTGGTCGCCGCCCAATTGGCTGTCACCGGCACTGATGGTCGCCGCCAGGCTGCGGGCGAGGATAACGGCCTTGTCTTCTTTCTGCGGTGTACGCACGTCGTCCCAGAACGGGCTGTCTTCGCGTCCCAGCAAGTGATCGGCCTGGGCCGAATAGGACCGTTGGCCGTTGGCAACCAGCGCTTTCCACGCCGGGCTGCTTTCCGGGCCCAGTTCGTCGAGGAAGATCTGCTTCATGCTTTCTTGCAGGAACAGTTCATAAATGGCCGCGTCGGCGGAGGTCGGGTTGAGCCGGCCATCGAACGCCATCAGGCGGGTATAGGCTTCGCGGGCCTTGGCCCGGTCAGCCACTGGCAGGGCTTCGATGGCCTGTTTGAGGGGCTGGGCCATGCCAGGGGCTTCAAAGACTTTCTTGAGTTTGGCCGCGAATGTCGTGACCTGGTCGTATTGCATGGCGGTCAGGCTGCGGATGTCGTGCTTGCTGGCGCCGGCCAGTTCGGCCAGGCGCTCGCCACGTTCCGGCGCGGCCCAGGAGTTGGACAACTGCATGCCATAGCCGTGGGGAATGACCCGCTGGTTGGCGTTACCCAGCCAGCCCTGGCTCGGATCCTGATCGTAGGGGTGCGCCATCGGATCGGCGTAGCCCTCCCAGTCGTAGCGACCGTCCCAGCCCGGCGATGGCAACAGGCCTTCGCCTTCGCGGCGGTTCGGATAGCGCCCGGTGACTTGCCAGCCGATGTGGTTGGCGTCGGCAAACACCAGGTTCACCGCCATGGCCCGGATTTCACGGCTGGCGTCGGAGGCTTTTTCGGCGTTCTGTGCCCGGGACAGGTCGAAGAACGCGTCCAGGGTTTTGTCGTCGGTGAAGCCCGGCGTCTGCAAGGCCAGGCCGAAGCCATTGGCCATGGCCGGCCCCTGGACGCTGTTGAGCAGTGGGCCATGACGGGTTTCGTACACGGCTTCGCGAATCGACCGCTGACCTTTGATGAAGTAGGTTTCGTTGCGCACCGTCGCTGGCTGCCATTTGCCGTTGACCTCGTAGGACAAGCCGTTGCCCTGGCGTCGGATTTTCTCCAGGAACAGGTCCTGGTTGTCCCCCTGCACGTTGGTCATGCTCCAGGCCACGTCACCGTTGTAGCCCGCCAGAATCAGGGGAATGCCAGCCACGGAGACCCCGGCGGCCTGATACTTGGGCGCGCGGATCTGCACCACACTCCACAGCGACGGCACGCTCAGCGGTCCATGACTGTCGCTCGCCAGCAGGCTCTTGCCGTTGCGGCTGCGTTGCGGCGCCATGGCCCAACTGTTCGAAGACGTGGCGCCCAGCAGGTTCAGTTCGGTCAACTGGCGGGTGGCGTTATTGATTTCGTTCAGGCCTGGGATCTGGCCGTTGAGCCGGACACCCTGGAACTTGTCGGCTTCGCCTTGGGGCAGGGGTTCGTCCGGGTAGGACGGGTTCAGCCAGGCCAGTTTGTCCTGGCTGACCGTCTGGGCCATGACCAGGGCCGCGATTTCTTCTGGCAGGTTGGCCGACTGGCTGAAGTTCAGCAGGCAGAACATCAGCGCCGAATCTTCCGGTTTCCAGTATTCGGGCTTGTAACCGGTGGCGGCCAGGTCCGACGGCAGTTTGTCGCGGTAGCGGAACAGGTAGGCGTTGACGCCGCGGGCATAGACTTCGAAGAAGCGCTTGAGCCGCGGCGAAGAGGCCTTGTACAACTCGTCGGCACTTTTCTTCAGATTGACCGCACGCATGTAGCGGTCGACGTCCAGCCGTTCGGCCCCGGACATTTCCGCCAGCCGACCCTGGGCCAGCAGGCGCATGGTCACCATCTGGGTGATGCGGTCGCTGGCGTGGACGTAGCCGAGGGCGAACAACGCATCATGGAAGCTGCTGCTTTCGATCAGCGGCATGCCCATGGCATTGCGCCGAACCGAGACGTTCTGCGCCAGCCCCTTGAGTGGTTGCACGCCGGAAGTCGGAGGGACAGTGTCCTGGGTATTCCAGGCCTGGCAACCGCTCAAGCCGAGCACGCTGGCCACGGCGGCGGCAACGCCGAACCGGGGAAAGAAGAAATTAGAGGCTGGCGAGGCCATGACAAAGCTCCTGCGGGAGGGGGGGCGGCAAATAAAGGCGCTACGTTAGTGAGCAGGAGAGGGCCGCGCAAGCGGGGGCGGGGGTTATTTGTTGATTTGGCGATGAAACTCCGTACTCGGCGGTACGCCTGGTTTTCTGTGGCGAGGGGATTTATCCCCGCTGGGGCGCACAGCGGCCCCAACCCCAGCAACTCGGTGTACCAGCCTGAGTCTGGAGGGGGCCGCTTCGCAGCCCAGCGGGGATAAATCCCCTCGCCACAGATAAATCCCCCTTGCCACAGGTTGCTCAGGGCTTCGGTGGATTGATCTTATCCACCAGCGCATAGGCCCTTACCGTGGCCGGGCGCTCCTTGATGCGATTGAACCAACGCTGCAGGTTCGGGAAATCCTCCAGCCGCTGGCTCTGCCATTGATGGGAGACCGTCCAGGGGTAGATCGCCATGTCGGCGATGCTGTACTCGCTACCTGCCACAAAATCGCGGTCCGCCAGGCGTCGATCCAGCACGCCATACAGGCGGGCGGTTTCATCGACGTAGCGCTTGATCGCGTAGGGAATCTTTTCCGGAGCGAACCGGCTGAAGTGATGGTTCTGCCCGGCCATCGGCCCCAGGCCGCCCATCTGCCAGAACAGCCATTGCAGGACTTCCTGCCGTCCGCGCAGGTCCTGTGGAATGAAGCGACCGGTTTTTTCCGCCAGGTACAGCAGGATCGCGCCCGACTCGAACAGCGAGATCGGTTCGCCACCGTCGGCGGGCTCCAGGTCGACAATGGCCGGGATGCGGTTGTTGGGGGCGATCTTCAGGAAGTCCGGCTTGAATTGCTCGCCCTGGCCGATGTTGACCGGATGTACCTTGTAGGGCAGGCCGGCCTCTTCGAGGAACAGCGAGATTTTATGGCCGTTGGGGGTGGTCCAGTAATACAAGTCGATCATGGAAGGCTCCAGATAAGACAGCGTGATGGATGGACAACAAACGACGGCAGGAAGTTGTCCTCTTTTGCCCGAAGGCTTGCCTGTGGAAGGAGGTGATGTTCCAGTGGGGGAAATTCAATGGTCGGGCAAGCGAAAAACGGAATGGAGCAGTAGACATGGCGCTAGCGAACAATGCAGCGTTGATCCTCATCGATCAACAGAAAGGCATCCTGCATCCCAGGCTCGGTCCTCGCAACAACCCCGAGGCAGAGCTGCGCATGCTCGAACTGCTGGCTTTCTGGCGAGATTCGGCGCGGACGGTGATCCATGTCCATCACCTGTCCCGCTCGCCGGATTCGGTGTTCTGGCCAGGGCAGCAGGGAGTGGAAGTCCAGGAGCGGTTCGAACCGCAGGAAGGGGAGTGGCTGATCCACAAGGACGTGCCGGACGCGTTCTGCGCCACTCACCTGGAGGCTGACTTGCGCCAGGCAGGGATCGGGCAACTGGTGATCGTCGGCGTGGCGACGAACAACTCGGTGGAGTCCACGGCGCGTACGGCAGGCAACCTGGGTTTCGAGACCTGGGTGGCCGAGGACGCCTGTTTCACCTTCGACAAGGCCGACTATTTCGGCCGGGCCCGTTCGGCCGATGAGGTGCACGCCATGTCCCTGGGCAACCTGCATGGCGAGTATGCGACGGTGGTCAGTGTGAAACGGATTCTGGAGGCGGGCTGACAAGGCTGTGTCGGTCTCATCGCGAGCAGGCTCGCTCCCACAGGGGATCTGCGGCGTTCACACATCTGACGCCTGTCCTGATTCCTGTAGGAGCGAGCCTGCTCGCGATGACGATTCAACCGGCGAAGACACGCTCCGCCGCAGCCATCAAGCCCCGTGGCACTTCTTGAATTTCTTGCCGTTGCCGCAGGGGCAAGGGTCGTTGCGGCCGACATCCTTCAAGGCGTTGCGCACCGGCTCCTGATGGGCGTGGCCGCAGTTCGGACCGTGGACGTGGCCGTGGTCATGATCGTGGTGATGGTCGTGATCGTGGTTGCAATCAGGGCCGTGAACGTGGGGTTGCTGGGTCATCGGGGTTACTCCGCAATAAAATCGGCGGCGATTATCACGCCATTGCGTTTCAGGTGCACGTAGTGGGCGATGAATAATCCGGTTTCCAGCTCACCTTCCAGACGATAGGGGATCTGCTGGCGGGGTTTCTCCAGCAGTTTCACCACTTCCCGCACCTGCGGCCACAGGTTGGTGCGGATCGGTATCTTGAAATAGCCACTTTGCCCGGGAGGGACGGTGAACCAGTGCTCATGCTCACCTTCGGTCAACAACAGGTCGCCCAGATGGATCCGGTAGGTCAGGCCGCGCACGGTCAGGTCGCTGTCGCCAGGGTTGTCGACTCGCAAATGCAGCATGAACCGCTGTTCCAGCAGCCGGGCTCGCACCACCTCGACCTTGACCAGGTGTACCTGCGGCTCGGATGCTTCGTCGGTTTGCCAGGACGCACAGCCACCGAGCCCCATAAACAGTAACAGGCAGGTGATGCGTAGCGTGTGTAATGAATGGGTCATGTCCGCGCCTCTGATTCCATTCTAGCCCGTTGATAAAGGGGCAAGCGTCGGACGTTTCCGAAATCAGCGAGCGAAGTAGCCTGCACAACATTTCTTGAATTTGTGCCCGCTGCCGCACGGGCAACTGTCGTTGCGTCCGGTCTTGACCGGCACGGTCGGGTCGATGAAGTACCAGCGCCCACCGTTCTGTACGAACGACGACTGTTCGCGGTGGCTGTGTTCTCCCTGGCCATCGTGCCAACGCGCGGTGAAGGTGACAAAGGCATGCTCCGGCTGCCCACCGAACACCTCGCTGCTTTCCACCTCGAGCCCCAGCCAGGTGCTTTTGCTGCTCCACTCAGTGATGGACAGGCGATCGAGACCCGCCTGCTGGGCGGGCAAGGTGGTGTCCACCAGGTAATCCACCAGCCCCAGCACATAGGCGCTGTAGCGCGAGCGCATCAGGGCTTCGGCGCAAGGAGCCGGGTGCCCGTCGTGGTAATGGCCGCAGCAGGCGTTCAACGGGTTGCCACTGCCGCAGGGACAAATGGTTGCGTGCAGGCTTGTGTTCACAGCTACCACCAGTATTTTCCGAAGTTTTCGGGGTTGGCCCAAAAACGTGAATTGAGCCAATCGGGGACTTGTTTGTATTCAAGCAGATCGTAGGTGAACAGGGTCAGCACCTGTTCTTCGCGCTGGAACCGCTCGCTGGCTTGCAGGGCCAGGGAAAAGAAGTCCGTTTCTTGCCAGCCACAGGCGTTGAGATCAGCCAACACGGCGATACGGCTGGCGTTGAGATTACGGATACCGCCCAGCAGGTTCAGACCGTCGCGCTTGGGCACATGTTCCAGGCAATCGAGTGCCAGGGCCAGGTCGAAGCGCTGTCCGGCCACCTCCACCGGCAGCGGGCCGGGAGCGACCTGGACCACTTCGGTGTCGGGATGTGCCTGCTGGAACGCCTCGAGTGCGGGAAAGCTGCTGGCACCGATCAACAGCAGTTTTCGCGGGGCGTAACGGTCAAGCACGGCGGCCAGTGCTTGCTGGGGCGTGCGCGATGAAATGGCAACGGTCATTGAGATTCCTCGATCAGAACCGCCACGATAGCCTGCCTGGACAACGTGGCCTAGAGCGGTTTGCATTAAAACGTGCCGAACGGCCGCAAACACTGGGCAAAATCCGCGATAGCGCGGTGCTGGCGCAGATCCGAACTCGGGTCTTTACTCCCCAGAATCGGTGCAAAGCCGATCCCTCAAGGAGAAACCTGATGAGCATAGTTCGGACAGCGTTACCCCTGGTTCTGCTAACCGGTGTGTTGACTGGTTGCGCAGGTTTGCAAAAAACCGACTGGCCGACCTGTGCGGCCGTCGGCGGCGTGGTTGGTGCGGGATTGGGCGCCACTGAAAGCACCTCCTGGGCCGGCTACGGTGCGCTGTTCGCCGGCAGCATGGCCGCAGCCTATTGCTGGGTGCACGGAGACGGTGATGAAGACGGCGATGGTGTGCCCGACAGCCGTGACAAGTGCCCGGGCACCCCGAAAGGCGTGCAAGTCGACGCAGACGGTTGCCCGCCGCCCGCCCCGGCGCCGATGGCCGAGGAGCCGGTTGTCGTCAAAGAGGAAACCATCGTGGTTCGCGATGTGCATTTCGAATTCAACAAGTCCACGTTGACGGCGGCCGACAAAGAGGTGCTGAGTGGCGTTGCGACCCGTCTGAAACAGGAGTCGTCTACTGCACAGCTTCGGGTGACCGGTCACACCGACAGCGTTGGTAGCAATGCCTACAACCAGCGACTGTCGGAGAAACGGGCCAATTCCGTGGTGCAATACCTGGTCGAAAGCGGCGTGCCTCGCGCCAGTTTCGTCTCGGTGGCCGGTGCCGGTGAGAGTCAGCCGGTAGCCGACAATAAAACTGCCGATGGACGCGCCATGAACCGTCGCACTGAAATCAAGATAAACCGCTGAACCTCCAGTGATGGAGGGCTTGCCGTGGCGGGGAAGTATGCTCGCCACGGCAAGCTTTGCAGCCCATACCTGGGCTCTTGTCACATAGATTAAATTTGCTCCGCCCTCTGGCTTAACCAGCGCGCAAGCCGTTACTGTGCGTGCAAAGAATAATGTTCACCGGGGGGCGTATGAAGGTGTTTTGGGGGCTGGGGCGCTTGTTGACCCTGTTGTTCTGGCTGGTGGTGCTGGTCAACCTGGTCGTGCCGTTCGTCCATCCGCTGCATGTGCTGGTCAACCTCGCCGGGGCGCTGTTACTGGCGGTCCATTTGCTTGAGCTGCTGCTGTTCAGGGCCAGTTTTCGTGGCTTGCCTTCTCCCGGTCGTGAACGCCTCAGAGTGCTGCTGTTCGGCATCTTCCATCTGCAAACCCTTCCGATCGCCGCAGAGGCCTCCCATGCGTAAATTGTGTCTGCTCGCTGCCCTTGTGTGCCCATGGGCTTGTGCTCAAGTACTCCAGGTAGAAACCCACTCGTTGATGCGTCTGCCCAATACCGCCAGTACCCTGACCCTGGAGCGGCTGGACGTGGCCGATTACGCCACGTTGCTGGTGCCGTCGAACGTCACTCAATTGTCCATCGGCCAATTGCACCTGGGGCGCGAGGCGCGGATCGCCATCGTGCCTTCGCAGCAGCCGCTGGCAATGAGCGTTACCCAGGCTGAACTGGCGGATGGCAGCCAGATCACTTCCCGCGGCGCGCCGGGCACCTATACGAAAGCTGCGCGGCCGGGACGCGATCTCAACCTGCGTTTCAATGCGTTGAATGCGCCGGTGCTGTCGGTGGATGCCCGTGGCGGCACGGGTGCGCCAGGTTATGTGGGCCTCGACGGCGCCAACGGGCAGGCCCCGGGTTGCACCTGGGGTTCGGCCGGGCGTGGTGCCGATGGCAGCAATGGCAGCGATGGCCAGCCGGGGGCGGCCGGTGCGCTGGTGCGTCTCGAACTGCCCCGTGATTACCCCGCCGAGCAGATCAAGGTCGTGGTCGATGGCGGAGCCGGTGGCGCGGCGGGTCCCGGTGGCAAGCCCGGCGTCGGCGGCAAGCCCAAGGGCTGTTTCGTCTACACCGCCGACGGCGGTAAAAGTGGCCACCCCGGAGCCGCTGGCCAGCCTGGGCCTGCCGGAGCGGCGGGCACAGTGACCGTGCAACGATTCTAAGTCCAGGAAATAAACCCTGTGGGAGCGAGCCTGCTCGCGATAGCAATCCATCAGTCACATCAGGGCTAACTGACCGGACGCTATCGCGAGCAGGCTCGCTCCCAGAGGGGCTGGACGCAGTCTTCAGAACATCGGCCGGGCCGCGGCAATCGCCACCACCAGCAATCCGATCAGCAGATTGATTCCCACCAGCTTGCGGATTCTCCCCAGGGTCGACGCAGCGGTCGGCCAGTCCTGCGCCGTCACGGCGCTACGCAATGCCGGCAACTGCAAGCTCTGGATACGGATGAACAGCGCCGTCATCACCACATACAGCCCCATCATGACCTGTACGTAACGCGGTGCCGTTTCGAAACCGGCGAAGCGCACATGGATCAGGCCGACGCCGCTGATCGGCAAAAGCACCACCGCCACCCAGACCCAGATGAAAAAACGTTGAAACACTTCTACCCACAGTTTCAGCCGGGCAGGGCCCTCAAGCGCCGCCATTGCGGCGGGGCGCAGGATCATCCAGGCGAAGAACATACCGCCGACCCAGACCAGGGCCGCCAGCAAATGCAGGGTGTAAATGAAAGCAAAGGGTGTCATTGAGTTACTCCGTTCTGCGCAGGATTCATTAGCGGGGTATGATAGCCGCCGATCCGAACCACTGAAAATTTATCCAGCGTTTTTAGCGCCCGACATTCATGATCAGCACCGAACTCAAAACCACGATCCAGGGCGCTTATTCGCGTTTTCTCGAAGCCAAGAGCCTCAAGCCGCGTTATGGCCAGCGCCTGATGATCGCCGAAGTGACGAAAGTCCTGGGGGACATCGCCACCGATGACGAAGGCCGGCGTGGCGGCGATCCCGCCGTCGTGGCGGTGGAGGCCGGTACCGGTACCGGCAAGACCGTTGCCTACAGCCTGGCGGCGATCCCGACGGCCAAGGCCGCCGGCAAGCGCCTGGTCATCGCCACGGCCACCATCGCCCTGCAGGAGCAGATCGTCTTCAAGGACCTGCCCGACCTGATGCGCAACAGCGGGTTGAACTTCAGCTTTGCACTGGCCAAGGGGCGGGGGCGCTACATGTGCCTGTCCAAGCTCGACATGTTGCTGCAGGAAGGCCAGGCACAGACGGCCACGGCCCAGTTGTTCGAGGAAGAAGGCTTCAAGATCGAAGTCGATGAGGCCAGCCAGAAGCTGTTTACCAGCATGATCGAGAAACTGGCCGGCAATAAGTGGGACGGCGACCGCGACAGCTGGCCCACCACCCTGGAAGATGCCGACTGGGCGCGTCTGACCACCGACCATAGCCAGTGCACCAACCGTCATTGCCCGAACTTCGGCCAGTGCGCCTTCTACAAGGCCCGCGAGGGCATGGGCAAGGTCGACGTCATCGTCACCAACCACGACATGGTATTGGCCGACCTGGCCCTGGGCGGTGGCGCGGTGCTGCCGGACCCGCGCGATACGATCTACGTATTCGACGAAGGCCACCACCTGCCGGACAAGGCCATCGGCCACTTCGCCCATTACACGCGGTTGCGTTCCACCGCCGACTGGCTGGAAACCACCGCCAAGAATCTCACCAAGCTGTTGGCCCAGCATCCACTGCCGGGCGACCTGGGCAAGTTCATCGAGCAAGTGCCGGAGCTGGCGCGGGAGATCAAGACGAACCAGCAGTTCATGTTCACCGCCTGCGAGCAGGTGGCCGACTTCAAGCCGGGTGAGGATGTCGAGGGTCGCGAGCGGCCACGCCATCGTTTCGTCGGCGGCATCATCCCCGAACACATGCGTGAAATGGGCATCGAGCTGAAGAAGGGCTTCGCCCGCCTGACCGATCTGTTCACGCGCCTGACCGACCTGCTCAAGGAAGGGATGGATGGCGAGGTCAATATCGGTATCGCCAGCAACCAGGCCGAGGAATGGTACCCGCTGTTCGGCAGCCTGTTGTCCCGCTCCCAGGGCAACTGGGAGCTGTGGACGGCCTTCACCACTGAAGACCCGGAGGACAACCCGCCGATGGCGCGCTGGTTGACCCTGGCCGAAAGCGGTTCGCTGTTCGATATCGAGGTCAATGCCAGCCCGATCCTGGCGGCGGACATGCTGCGTCGCAATCTGTGGAACGTGGCCTACGGGGCTTTGGTGACGTCCGCCACCCTGACCGCGCTGGGCACCTTCGATCGTTTTCGCATGCGTGCCGGCCTGCCGAAAACCGCCGTGACCGCCGTGGTCCCGAGTCCGTTCCATCACGCCGACGCCGGTGTGTTGCGGGTGCCGGATCTGAAGGCCGATCCACGGGACGCCGCCGCGCACACCGCTGCGATCGTCCGTGACCTGCCGGAACTGGTGGAGGGCTCGCGGGGCACCCTGGTGCTGTTTTCCTCGCGCAAACAGATGCAGGACGTGTTCGACGGCCTCGACCGTGACTGGCGCAAGCAGGTGTTCATCCAGGGCAACCTGTCGAAGCAGGAGACCCTGAACAAGCACAAGGCGCGGGTCGATGGCGGGGACTCCAGCGTGCTGTTCGGCCTGGCGAGCTTTGCCGAAGGGGTGGACCTGCCCGGTGCCTATTGCGAGCACGTGGTGATCGCCAAGATCCCGTTCTCGGTCCCGGACGACCCAGTGGAAGCGGCATTGGCCGAATGGATCGAAGCCCGCGGCGGCAATCCATTCATGGAGATCTCCGTGCCGGATGCCTCGCTGAAACTGGTCCAGGCCTGCGGCCGTCTGCTGCGTACCGAAGAAGACCGCGGCACCATCACTTTGCTCGATCGTCGACTGGTGACCCAACGCTACGGCAAGGCGATCCTCAATGCGTTGCCGCCGTTTCGGCGGGAAATTTCCTGATATCGACGGCACGGTCCCTGTGACGCGGGAGCAAGCTTTCTTGCCACAAGTCAGTGTTGGCTTGGCCAGCCGTCCCATGGTGGTTTCCAAAACCACCAATGGCTGAAACAATGCGGCCACTTGAGAAAGTCTTTGTTTCAAAGGAGTTGCGGGTGCAGATTCAAGGCCATTATGAGCTTCAGTTCGAGGCGGTACGCGAAGCGTTCGCCGCGCTGTTCGATGATCCCCAGGAGCGCGGCGCGGCGCTGTGCATCCAGGTCGGCGGCCGGACGGTGATCGATCTGTGGGCCGGTACGGCTGACAAGGACGGTCATGAAGCCTGGCACAGCGATACCATCGCCAATCTGTTTTCCTGCACCAAGACCTTCACTGCCGTCGCTGCCCTGCAACTGGTGGCCGAGGGCAAGTTGCAACTGGACGCCCCGGTCGCCCGGTACTGGCCCGAATTTGCGGCGGCGGGCAAGCAGTCCATAACTCTGCGCCAATTGCTCTGCCATCAGGCCGGATTACCGGCGTTGCGTGAGTTGCTGGCGCCTGAAGCCTTGTATGACTGGAACACGATGGTCAATGCCCTGGCTGCCGAAACCCCTTGGTGGACACCGGGCGATGGCCATGGTTATGCCGCGATCACCTACGGCTGGCTGGTCGGCGAGCTGTTGCGCAGGGCGGACGGTCGAGGCCCAGGAGAATCCATCGTGGCACGGGTGGCCAAACCGTTGGGCCTGGATTTCCACGTCGGTCTCGCGGACCAGGAGTTCCACCGCGTGGCTCATATCGCCCGCGGCAAAGGCAACGTCGGCGATGCGGCAGCACAACGCCTGCTCCAGGTGACGATGCGCGAACCCACCGCCATGACCACCCGAGCCTTCACCAATCCTCCTTCGGTCCTGACCAGCACCAACAAGCCCGAGTGGCGGCGCATGCAGCAACCGGCTGCCAACGGCCACGGTAATGCCCGCAGCATCGCCGGGTTCTACGCCGGTCTGCTGGATGGCAGTCTGCTGGAAGGTGAAATGCTCGATGAGCTGACCCGTCAGCACAGCATTGGCGAGGACAAGACGTTGCTGACCCAGACCCGGTTCGGCCTGGGCTGCATGTTGGACCAGCCGGATGTGCCGAACGCCACCTACGGCCTGGGCCCGCGGGCATTCGGTCATCCGGGGGCCGGTGGCTCCATCGGGTTTGCCGATCCGGAGCATGACGTGGCGTTTGGCTTCGTGACAAACACGCTGGGGCCTTACGTATTGATGGATCCGCGTGCGCAGAATCTGGCGCGGGTGCTTGCCACTTGTCTGTAAAACGTTCTTGGGAGGGGCGCCATCGGAACCTGGTGTTCTTTTCGGTTTCAAAGCGTCTGTTTATTTATGCGTCCCGCGCAGGGGCCTGTATTTTTCATTTACATCATTTTGTGGATATCCAATGTTATCGAATAAATCCCTTGCCCTGGCGCTGTGCTTCGCAATCACCGGTTGCGCGCAAACCCCACAAAATGATGCCAAGGGCGGCAGTGGCTGGTGGCCGTTCGGTTCTTCCGACCAGGCAGCGGTCAAAGAGGCGGTGCCAGCGGCTCCCCTGAAGCCTGCTGCCGTCGCGCCGCAGGCCAAGGCCGAGAGCGCCAGCCACTGGTGGTGGCCGTTCTCCTCCGATGATGCAGCCAACGACGCTGTGGCAAAAGACCAGGTCAAGGCTGAGGCCAAGCCTGTAGCGAAGGCCCCGACGCCTGTTGCCAAGGCCGAAACGCCAAGCGGTGGAAAGTGGTGGTGGCCGTTCGGCGGCAAGGAGCAGGAAGCCGCCAAGGCGGCACCGTTGCCCGATCCGAAAGTCACCCAGGCCTGGCTCGACGATTACGAGCCAAAGCTGCGCACCGCCATCGAGGGCAGCAAGTTCCAGCTGGAGCGTCGCGACAACGTCCTGGTGGTCACGGCCCCCGTGGACAGTTCCTTCAACCCGGATCGTCCGGCCATGCTGCTGCCGGTGACCCTTGGGCCGTTTACTCGCGTGGCGAAGGTCCTGGAAGCCGATCCGAAATCCGCCGTGCTGATTCTTGGTCACGGCGACACCTCGGGCGCTGCGCCAACGAACCTGAAACTCAGCCAGGAGCGTGCCCAGTCCGTGGCGGCGATTTTTCGTCTCAGTGGGCTGCAACGTGATCGCCTGATGATGCGAGGCATGGGCTCTGTAGAGCCGCGTGCGGCCAACGACAGCGTCGAAGGTCGCGCCTTGAACCGTCGCGTGGAGTTGCTGGTGACGCCGCAAAACACCTTGATGGCACTGGTCGGTAAATACAACTTGCCGGCCCCGGCACCGGTTACGCTGGTGGCCGCCCAGGATGTGAAGCCTGCTGTCCCAGCGCCTACGACCCAGAAAGCCGCGGCCACGGCCACTAAAAAGGCACCGGCCAAGAAAGCCGCCGTCAAGGCCCCAGCCAAAAAAGCCCCGGCCAAGAAGGCCATCCCGGCGAAGAAGCCTGAACCGGCCAAGGCCGCCACCGATGCGAAGAAGGTCGCGGCAGCCGATACCCCCAAGCAGTGATGGGCGAACCACAAGGAGTGCGCCATGACCCAAACGCTGGCTGATATGCGCCGCGACTACACCCGCGATGGCCTGACCGAGGCGCAAGCCCCGGCCGAGCCATTCGCGCTGTTCCACCAATGGTTCGCCGAAGCGGTGAAAACCGAGCAGGCCCCGGTGGAGGCAAACGCCATGACCCTGGCCACGGTAGATGCCGATGGCCGTCCTCACTGCCGGATCCTGTTGCTCAAGGGGTTGGATGCCCAGGGCTTTACGTTCTTCACCAATTACGACAGCGCCAAGGGCCAGCAACTGGTCGCGAATCCGTTCGCGGCCATGACGTTTTTCTGGCCGACCCTGGAGCGTCAGGTGCGTATCGAGGGCAAGGTGGTGAAGGTCACGGCGCAAGAATCGGACGCCTATTACCAGGTTCGGCCCCTGGGCAGTCGTCTCGGTGCCTGGGCCTCTCCCCAGAGCCGTGTGATTGCCGGTCGTGGTGAGCTGGAAGACTTGCTCAAGGCCACCGAACAACGCTTCAGCGATAGCCAGCCCCACTGTCCGGAGCATTGGGGTGGTTATCGCTTACTGCCCGAGCGCATCGAGTTCTGGCAAGGTCGCCCGAGTCGTCTTCATGATCGCCTCAATTATCGTCTGCAAGGGGCGGACTGGACTCGCGAGCGTCTGGCGCCTTAGCATCGGCATAACCTGTCGCAGCGGCTTGAAGCCATTGCGGCAGGTCCCGGCGCTTGATCCCTTGTTCTCGGGAGCGGGCCAGTTGTTGCAGCATGTAGGTTTTCTTCCGCTCGTCCTGCCCCGCCAACGACAGTGCCAGATCGCGGTCCATCCAGCGTTTGATCCGCACGTACAACCACCCGTGAAAGTACAGACCGGCGATGGTGGTTGCGACGATGATGAAATAATCCATGCAAAATCCTTGAGCCGATGACGCAGGTTTCGGAAATTGGCGCTACTGTTGGATGAATTTTTCGGGTGCGCCTGTATCCCACCTGAATGAAAACAATTTTATCCCGGCCAGGCCGTGACAGGCGTCAAGCTGCGGAGTTTAATAGTTCCCTGTCTTTTGGAGTTGATGCTATGCGTAAGTCTGTTTTGCTGGTTGCTTCTTTTTCCACGATGGCGATGTTGCTCACTGGCTGTCAGTCGAGCCTGACCGGTGACTCTTACTCCCGTGACGAAGCGCGTCGCGTGCAGACCATTCGCATGGGGACCATCGAATCCCTGCGTCCGGTCAAGATCGAAGGCACCAAGACCCCGATTGGCGGTGCCGCCGGTGCGGTGGTGGGTGGCGTGGGCGGTAGCGCCGTCGGTGGTGGTCGCGGCAGTATCGTCGCTGCCGTTATCGGTGCCGTGGCGGGTGGTCTGATCGGTTCCGCCACCGAAGAAGGCCTGACCCGCACCCAGGGCGTGGAAATCACCGTTCGCGAAGACGACGGCAGCATGCGCGCCTACGTGCAACAGGTTCAGGAAAACGAAGTGTTCCGTGTGGGTGAGCGGGTTCGTATTTCCACTGTGGGTGGGACGAGTCGCGTATCGCACTAAGCTGATTGGGTAAGCGTTTCTCTGGTTTCAATGTGCTCAAGAAAGCGGCGCTTCTTCCACTGGGAGAAGCGCCGTTTTTTTTGAGCGTACGCGTTCCCCTGTGGGAGCGAGCCTGCTCGCGATAGCGGTGGGACAGTTTGAATAGATGCTGGATGTGCCGACGCTATCGCGAGCAGCCTCGCTCCCACAGAGGGATAGCGTTTGCTTCAACAAGAAGGGATCGCGATACAGCGATCCCTTCTTGCGCGGGCGTATCAGGAGGACAGTGCGGAAGGCTTGCGGCTGGCCGCCGCTGCCACTGCGTAGCCCAGCAGTGCCGCGAGGATTGACCCCGTGAGGATGCCCATCCGGTCCATGCCGGCATACTCGCTGACGCCGGGCTCGAAGGCCAGGGAGCCGACGAACAGGCTCATGGTGAAACCGATCCCGCACAGGATCGCCACCCCCAGTATCTGACCCCAATTGGCGCCCAGGGGCATATTGGCGATGCCGATTTTCACGGCCAGCCAGGTCAGGCCGAACACGCCGACGGTCTTGCCCAGCAACAGGCCGATCGCGATGCCCATCGGCACGTGGTGGGTGAAGCTTTCGACGGTGACACCGCTCAGGGACAGGCCGGCATTGGCGAAGGCGAACAGCGGCAGGATGCCGTAGGCCACCCATGGATGCAGGGCATGTTCCAGGGTCAACAGCGGCGAGGTTTCGGCGTTTTTCGTGCGCAACGGAATGCAGAACGCCAGCGTGACCCCGGCCAGGGTGGCATGAACCCCGCTCTTGAGCACGCAGACCCAGAGAATCAGGCCGACGATCATGTAGGGGCCGAGCCTGACCACGCCCATCCGGTTCATCGCCACCAGTGCGGCGATGCAACCGGCCGCCAGCATCAGCGACAAGGTCGACAGGGCACCGGAGTAGAAAATGGCGATGATGATAATGGCGCCCAGGTCGTCGATGATCGCCAGGGTCATCAGGAACAGCTTGAGTGAAACCGGCACCCGTTTGCCCAGCAAGGCCAGCACCCCGAGGGCGAAGGCGATGTCGGTGGCCGTGGGGATGGCCCAGCCCGAAAGGGCCGCCGGATTGTCACGGTTGAGATACCAGTAGATCAGCGCGGGCACCACCATGCCGCCAATCGCCGCTGCTCCCGGCAGGACGATTTGCGAAGGCTTGGACAATTGTCCGTCGAGCACTTCACGTTTGACTTCCAGGCCAATGAGCAGGAAGAACATCGCCATCAGGCCATCGTTGATCCACAACAGTAGCGGCTTGGCGATTTTCAATGCGCCGACCTGGACCGCCACGGGGGTATCCAGCAGGCCGCCGTACAACCAGGAAAGGGGCGAATTGTTGATGATCAGGGCCAGCACCGCAGCGGCAATCAACAGCAGGCCACTGGCAGCCTCCAGCTGGAAAAAACGTGTCAGGGAATTACGTAGAGGCACGATCGCTCTCCATGGGTCAATCAAAAGTGGCTACACCCTAACCCGTACTGTTAGTTGTTAAAACAAAAGTTATATTCTTTTTTGTTATATGTCGTTACAAGACCGGCGAGGTGGTCGGGCAGTTGCAGGGCATATTGGACCTTAGCTGTACCTGTGCGTGATGTCGGTTTTTTCCTAAGCTTGTGACTGGTTTTTCCCATATCCAGTCCTGAGCGCCAGGCTTTCCCCGCCTATTCCTGCGAGAACACACATGAACGACCACCGTCAGTGGGCACGCGAAGCGATTCGCATCATTGAGGCTGATTTCCAGCGCAGTGCCGATACGCATCTGATACCGCTGCCGCTGCCGGGTTTTCCGGGCATCGAGTTGTACTTCAAGGATGAATCCAGCCATCCCACCGGCAGTCTCAAGCATCGCCTGGCTCGTTCGCTGTTTCTCTATGCGCTGTGTAATGGCTGGCTCAAGCCCGGCGCCCCGGTAATCGAGGCTTCCAGTGGCTCGACGGCCATTTCCGAAGCCTATTTCGCCAGATTGCTGGGCCTGCCGTTCATTGCGGTCATGCCGGCGACGACTTCCCGGGAAAAAATCGCGCAGATCGCTTTCTATGGTGGCCAGAGCCATCTGGTGGACGATCCTACGCAGATCTACGCCGAGTCCGAGCGGCTTGCCCGTGAGCATGACGGGCACTTCATCGACCAGTTCACCTACGCCGAGCGCGCCACGGACTGGCGGGCCAATAACAACATTGCCGAGTCGATCTTCCACCAGATGCGTTTCGAGCAGCATCCGGAGCCGAGCTGGCTGATTTCCAGTCCGGGGACCGGGGGGACCACCGCTACCCTGGGTCGCTATGTACGCTATCGGCAGCACTGTACCCGCGTACTGTGCGCCGACGCCGAGCGTTCGGTATTTTTCGACTACTACCGCAGCGGCGATGCCAGCCTGCGCCTGGAGTGTGGCTCGCGGATCGAAGGGATCGGCCGGCCACGGGTCGAGGCGTCGTTCCTGCCAAAAGTCATTGACGCGATGGTCAAGGTCCCGGACGCCTTGTCGCTGGCTGCCATGCATTATCTGGCCCAGCGATTGGGACGACGGGTCGGCGGATCCAGCGGCACCAACCTGATCGGTGCGCTGGTCGCGGCGAAGCGGATGGTGGAGGCCGGTGAGACAGGGTCGATCGTGGCGATCCTGTGTGACGGCGGAGAGCGTTATGCCACGACGTATTACGACCCGGTGTGGCTCAAGGCCCAGGGGTATGAGTTGGATGGGCTGATGAACGCCGTGGCGGCGAGTGCGGAGCGCGGCGAGGCGTTGCCGGAGACGGTGCTGCGGGTCAATATCTGAGACCTTCCGGACACTGGAAATCCCTGCGGGAGTGAGCCCTGTGGGAGCAAGGCTTGCCCGCGATGCATACGCTTCGGTTTATCTTGCTACCGAGGCGCTATTGTCGCGGGCAAGCCTTGCTCCCACAGAGCCTTGCTCCCACAGAGCCTTGCTCCCACAGAGCCTTGCTCCCACAGAGGCTTGCTCCTACAGAGCCTTGCTCCCACAGAGGCTTGCTCTTACAGATGCTCGTTCCCATAGGGGATGGCGGTGCGCACTTGAAAGGAGATCAGCCTTCCAGGCCGAGGATATCCCGCGCCACCGCTTCGGCAATGCGGATCCCGTCCACGCCCGCCGATAGAATCCCGCCCGCGTAACCGGCGCCTTCACCGGCCGGGAACAAGCCCTTCACGTTCAGGCTCTGCAGCGACTCGTTGCGGGTGATGCGCAGCGGTGACGAGGTACGGGTTTCGATCCCGGTCAACACGGCGTCGTGCAGCGAGTAGCCGCGAATCTGTTTCTCGAAGGCCGGCAGGGCTTCGCGGATGGCTTCGATGGCGAAGTCTGGCAGGGCAAGGGCCAGGTCACCCAGCGAAACCCCGGGCTTGTAGGAAGGTTCGACGCTGCCCAGTGCCGTGGACGGTTTGCCGGCGATGAAATCGCCCACCAGTTGGGCCGGGGCTTCGTAGTTGCTGCCGCCGAGCACGAAAGCGTGGGATTCCAGGCGTTCCTGCAGCTCGATCCCCGCCAGTGGGCCGCCCGGGTAATCGACTTCCGGGGTGATCCCTACGACGATGCCGGAGTTGGCGTTGCGTTCGTTGCGCGAATACTGGCTCATGCCGTTGGTCACGACGCGGTTCGGCTCGGACGTCGCCGCCACCACGGTGCCGCCCGGGCACATGCAGAAGCTGTACACCGAACGGCCGTTCTTGGCGTGGTGCACCAGTTTGTAGTCGGCGGCGCCGAGTTTCGGGTGACCGGCATATTTGCCCAGGCGCGCGCTGTCGATCAGCGATTGCGGGTGTTCGATACGGAAACCCACCGAGAATGGCTTGGCTTCCATGTACACACCCCGGCTGTGAAGCATGCGGAAGGTGTCCCGGGCGCTGTGGCCCAGGGCCAGGATCACGTGCCTGGAATGAATGCGTTCACCGCTGGCCAGTTCGACACCGACCAGTTGGCCGTCCTCGATCAATACGTCCGTGACCCGCTGTTGGAAGCGCACTTCGCCACCGAGGGCGCGAATCTGCTCGCGCATGGTTTCCACCACGCCTGTCAGGCGGAACGTTCCGATGTGCGGCTTGCTGACATAGAGGATTTCTTCCGGCGCCCCGGCGTTGACGAACTCATGCAGCACCTTGCGACCGAGGAACTTCGGATCCTTGATCTGGCTGTAGAGCTTGCCATCGGAAAACGTGCCCGCACCGCCTTCGCCGAATTGCACGTTGGATTCGGGGTTAAGCACACTTTTGCGCCACAGGCCCCAGGTGTCCTTGGTGCGCTGGCGCACTTCCGGGCCGCGTTCGAGGATGATCGGCTTGAAACCCATCTGCGCCAACAGCAGGGCGGCAAAGATGCCGCACGGGCCGAAACCGACCACGATCGGCCGCTCGCCCAGGTCTGCCGGTGCCTGGCCAACCATCTTGTAGCTGACATCCGGCGCTTCGTTGACGTTACGGTCGTCGGCGAACTTGCGCAGCAGGCCGGCTTCATCGCGTACCGTCAGGTCGAGGGTGTAGATGAAGCACAGTTCGGAAGACTTTTTCCGCGCGTCGTAGCTGCGCTTGAACAAGGTGAAGTCGAGCAGGTCATCGCTGGCGATGCCCAGGCGCTGCAGGATGGCAGCGCGCAGGTCTTCTTCGGGATGGTCGATCGGCAGCTTGAGTTCGGTGATTCGTAACATGACGGGATCCGGTTCGCGGGACGCACAACTGCGCCAGGGCGTTCTTCAAACCGGCGATTATATGCTGCAATCCCCTGTCACGGTGAATCAGTCGTTACGCGCACCGCCAAAGTAGGCGCAGCCGCGCTGAACCACGCCATTGACCCGCAACTCGGCACTCATGTGCTGGACGCTGCCGCTGGTGCTGTCGACGCAACGCTGTGGCGCGACCCACAGTTCGACTTTCTGGCCATTCGCTTCGGTACTCAGGTCGAAACGGCCGTCCCCCAGTTGCTCTTCAACGTAAGGCACCGCCAGCGCAGGCTGGCCGTCACGTTCGAGCACGAGGCCTTTGCCGCTGGCCTTGAGGCTCCACTCCGGACCGTGGCCGGCGGCGTGCAGGACCAGCCGCTTGAAGTCGACATCGTCGCAGGCCGTGCCCGAACGTTCCAGGCGATACAACTGCTCCAGGTCCAATTGGCTGTCGGCCCCCGCCGCGGCGCTGGAGACGATATGGCCGCGCACGTCAGCGAACAGCTTGCCGCGCTCATCGGCCAGGGCGGCAGCTTGTTGCAGCACGCTGGTGCCGCCGCTGTCGTTGACGATGTAGCGGCGTTGTTCCTGGCACGGCTGGAACACCAGCTTGCCGTCGGCCGCCGTGAGTTCGCCTTGCATGCGTGTCTGGCCGGCGTGGGACGCGCTCTCGCGCGGAGCGTCGAGCAGTTGGCAGCCGGCGAACAGGGGAAGGAGGGCAACACACAACAGGGAACGGGCGGCACGCATCATCGGGTCTCCAGACAGGTGCCGCCACGTTACTCAGACTGCTCCCGCATCACAAGCGGGAGCGTAGGCAAAGTGCTATTCAACCCACGTGAAAGGTCTGGCCAGTTTGTAGTCCTTCGACACTCTTGGCGTAGGCTAACGCCACATCGGCGGCCGGTACCGGTTTGTAGCCGCGGAAGTAAGGGGCGTATTTGTCCATGGACTCCAGCAGCACGTTCGGGCTCACCGAGTTGACTCGCAGCCCCCGTGGCAACTCAATGGCCGCCGCCCGCACGAAGCTGTCCAAGGCGCCGTTGACCAGCGCCGCCGAAGCGCCGCTCTTGATCGGGTCGTGGCTCAACACACCAGTGGTGAAGGTGAAGGATGCGCCGTCGTTGGCGAATTCCCGGCCGATCAGCAGCAGATTGACCTGGCCCATCAGCTTGTCCTTCAAGCCGAGGGCGAAACTTTCCTCGGTCATATCGCCCAGCGGCGCGAACGTGACGCTGCCGGCGGCGCAGATCAGCGCATCGAAGGGGCCGGTCTTCTCGAAGAGGGCGCGGATCGAGGCGCTGTCGCTGATGTCGACGTGCAGTTCACCGCTGTTGCGGCCGATTCGAATGATTTCGTGGCGTGGCGACAGTTCGTTGGCAATGGCCGAACCGATGGTGCCGTTGGCGCCGATCAACAGGATTTTCATGGACTGTTCCTCAGTGGGTTAACCGAGATTGCAGTTTAGAGTGGTTTTTTTCATTGATAAGCGTGCTAATAGGCAACCTTTGGTTTTCTATTGGAAACAATCCAGTGAGCGAGATGGACGACCTGGCGGCGTTCGCCGTGTTGATCGAGGCCGGCAGTTTTACCCTGGCGGCCCAGCAATTGGGGTGCAGCAAGGGCCAGTTGTCCAAGCGCATCAGCCTGCTGGAAAGCCGCTTCTCGGTGGTGTTGCTGCAGCGCACCACACGACGCCTGAGCCTTACCGCGGCCGGAGCGGCCCTGTTGCCCCAGGCCCAAGCACTGCTGGTTCAGGTGGAAAGGGCGCGTCAGGCTCTCGCCCGCTTGAAGGATGATATTTCCGGGCCGGTGCGTATGACGGTTCCGGTATCGTTGGGCGAAACCTTTTTTGAAGGGCTGCTGCTGGAGTTCGCCCACACGTACCCCAACGTGCAGATCGAACTGGAGCTCAGCAACGGTTATCGCGACCTGACCCGGGACGGTTTCGACCTGGCGATCCGCTCCGACGCCGCCATCGATGAGCGATTGATCGCCCGGCCGTTGCTGGCGTGGCACGAGATGACCTGCGCCAGCCCGGCTTATCTCGATCAGTATGGCGAACCACAAACCCCCCAGGACCTGGCTGAACATCGCTGCCTGCTCAACAGCCACTACAGTGGTCGGGAAGAGTGGCTGTACCACCAGCAACACGAGCTGATGCGGGTCCGGGTGTCGGGTCCGTTCGCCAGCAATCACTACAGCTTGCTGAAAAAAGCCGCCTTGGCGGGTGCCGGAATCGCTCGGCTACCGTCCTACCTGTTGAATGAAGAATTGGCGGATGGACGCCTGTGCTGGCTCCTACGGGATTTTCAGACCCGTCGTATGCCGATGTACCTGGTGCACCCCTATCAGGGCGGCCTGCCCAAGCGCACCCAGGTGCTGGCCGATTATCTGATTGACTGGTTCAAGCGCAGTGGTGAGGCGCTTGACCGACTCCAGCAATAGCGAGGCATCACCCCAGCCCTTGTGGGAGCGAGCCTGCTCGCGATAGCAATCTCAGCCTCAGCCTCAGCACAGTTGTTGACGGACCCACCGCTATCGCGAGCGGGCTCGCTCCCACACGGCAATCCGGTGGTCGATGGACAATATGCCGGGGCCGCGGGCCATCAGGTAAAGCAATAGCGCTGCCCAGGTGCCGTGGGTCGGGTAGGCGTCGGGATAGACGAATAGCTGAATGGTCAGGGTCATGCCCAGCAGCGCCAGCGCCGAAAACCGTGTGGCAAACCCCAGCAGGATCAGCACCGGAAAGAAATGCTCGGCGAACGCGGCGAGGTGCGCGGCGATTTCCGGTGACAGCAGCGGGATGGCGTATTCGCTCTTGAATAACGGGATGGTTGAGTCGGCCAGGTGCGGCCATCCGATCTGGAAGGTGCCATCGATCAGGTCGATGGCCAGGCCCTCGACCTTGGTCTGTCCGGATTTCCAGAACACCGCCGCGATGGAAAACCGCGCAATGAACGCGATCAGGCTGTGGGGGATTTTCTCCAGCAGGGTAATGGCGCGAGTGACGGGGCTGTTCATGGCGATACCTTGTCGTGATGCAAGCGGGTAATGGCGCCGTGACTGATCAGCAGTGCCAGGGTTTGTGCAATGTCGAACGTGGGGGCACAGGCCAGCGCCTGCCCGAGCGGCTGGCCGTTGTGCACGTTGCGGATAAAGGTGAAGGCGCCACGGTCGAGGGCAAACACTTCAACCTCGAGGCCGTTGCGCAGGACCAATGCGCATTGCCCCTGGTTCGGGTCGATCTCGGCGAGCGTCATGTCCGTCTGATGGGCGGCCCAGATCGCGACGACTGCGAACGCTGAATCGAGCAGGTGCACGGACGGATGCAAGGCGACGCACAGCCCGTCCAGGGACGGTGGGTCGGCCAGTGCTGCGGCGATCTGCTCATGGCCCAGAGGGTGTTCGTCAGCGGCGTGATAGGCGACGGTGCGCAACCTTTCCAAACGGGCGACATCCGCCAGGTATGGCAGGGAAAATGCCGGTTCGAAGTCCTCGATAAAGTCGGCCAGATCCGCGCCATAACGATTCATCAACGGGCTGCGGGGCGCTGAGGTCTGCACATGAACGGCGGCCATGGCTCGGAAAAACTCATCCCCTACCAACTGACGGACCACCGGATAGGCGTCCGCCAATGCATTGATCAGTGAGCCCTGGACGTTGTTGCGATACACGGCGAAGCGGCTCGCCGGGTCTGCACCATTGGCGCAACACAAGCCTTCCGGGCACGGTTGCCGGATGTCGAGCAGGGCGGTGGTGAACGCGGCTTGGCTGCTCATGCTGACCTCCCCGCGGACAGCAACAGCGCGTCGGCCTGATGGGCTTCGGCCAACAGGACATCGAAAGCCGGCACCTGGTTGTCACGCTCGATCAGGGTAGCCACCGGACCGACGCGCTCCAGGGCCTGTCGGTACAGCGCCCAGACCGCCAGGTCGATGGGGGCACCATGATCATCGATCAGCAAACGGTCGCCCAGGCTGTCGGAGTCTTCGGCAAACCCGGCCAGATGAATCTCGCCCACCGCCTGCAGCGGCAGGGCATCGAGATAGGCCAGTGGATCGCGTTGATGATTGATGCAGGAAACGTAGAGGTTGTTGACGTCCAGCAGCAGCCCGCAGCCCGTACGGCGAATGACTTCGCTGATGAAGTCAGTCTCGTCGAGGGTCGAGCGTTGGAACGCCAGGTAGGTGGCGGGGTTCTCCAGCAGCATCGGGCGTTTGAGAGTGTCCTGCACTTGTCCGATATGGGCGCAGACGCGGTTCAGCGTCGGCGCGTCGTAAGCCAGGGGCAGCAGGTCGTTGAGGAACACCGGGCCATGGCTCGACCAGGCCAGGTGTTCGGAAAAGGCTTGGGGTTGATAGCGCTCGATCAGTTCGGCGAGGCGCTGCAGGTGTGCCGCATCCAGCTTGCCCTCGGTACCGATGGACAGGCCGACGCCATGCAACGACAGCGGATACTGCTCGCGGATCAATCCCAGGAAATGGTGGAACGGACCACCGTCCACCATGTAGTTTTCGGCGTGGACTTCAAAGAAGCCGATGTCTGGCCTCGAACCGAGCACTTGCTGGAAGTGTCCGGTCTTGAGCCCCAGCCCGGCACGGCGCGGGAGCTCGACGCTGGCTGCCTGAGTGCCGATGAAAGCAGGTTCGTAAGACGTGGTCATGGTCGACACTCAGGCAGACGGTGGATCAGGACTTGGCTTTGTAGGCTTCGAGCTGACCGAAACCGGTAGGCGAGGTCTTGCTCATGGTGGTCGTGCAAGTGCCTTTCGGGACGAGCTTCCAGGCGTTGCTCTGATAGTCCATCTTGGCGGTACCGGCACAGGTGGTGCCGGCGCCGGCGGCGCAGTTGTTTTGCCCTTTCATGGCCACGCCAAAGCATTTTTCCATGTTGTCGTCAGCGGCGTGGACGGTCGATACGGCGGCGATGCTCAACGCGGAGCCGAGGGCCAGGACCAGGGCGGAGGCGGACAGGGTACGGGTGGTAGCGGACATGATGGTTCTCCAGTTCTTCTAGGGAAATGAACCGGCTTCAGCGCCGGTCTGCTGAACTAGAGAGGGGAGGTGGGGAAGTGTTACAGCGAGTTTCGAATTATTTTTGATCACCGCGAAATGTGTGTACTGAAAGGGATTAAAAGAAGCATCTCCATCTTTTGTGGCGAGGGGATTTATCCCCGCTGGGCTGCAAAGCAGCCCCAAACCAGGCAACTCGGTGAGTCAGGCAGATTGAGGCTGCTGTGATGGGGGCTGCTTCGCAGCCCAGCGGGGATGAATCCCCTTGCCACAAAGGTGTTCACATCTAGCTGGTGCAAAAAAAAAACGGCCCGAAGGCCGTTCTTGTTTACCGCAACTCCTTAACCGCCCAGGTACGCTTCGCGCACTTTCGGATCGGTCAGCAGTGCTTCACCAGTGCCCTGCATCACCACTCGACCGTTTTCCAACACATACGCCCGGTCGGCGATTTTCAGGGCCTGGTTGGCGTTCTGCTCAACCAGGAACACCGTCACGCCATCCTTGCGCAGCTGTTCGATGATGTCGAAGATCTGCTGGATGATGATCGGTGCCAGGCCCAGGGAAGGCTCGTCGAGCAGCAGCAACTTGGGCTTGCTCATCAGCGCGCGGCCGATGGCGAGCATCTGTTGTTCGCCGCCAGACATGGTGCCGCCGCGCTGGCTGAAGCGTTCTTTCAGGCGTGGGAAAAGGTGCAGGACCTTGTCCATCTGTTCCTGATAATCGCCCTTGTCGGTGAAGAATCCGCCCATGGCGAGGTTCTCTTCCACAGTCAGCCGGGCAAATACCCGACGACCTTCCGGCACGACTGCGATGCTCTTGCGCATGATCCGCGACGAGTCCTGGCCCACCAGTTCCTCACCCATATAGCGGATGCTGCCGCTGTGGGCCTGGGGCGAACCGCAGAGGGTCATCAGCAGGGTGGATTTGCCGGCACCGTTGGCGCCGATCAGCGTCACGATTTCGCCCTGGCGGACCTCCACGTTGACGCTGTGCAGGGCCTGGATCTTGCCGTAGAAGGTGGAAACGTTTTCGAACTGCAGCATTTACGCTTCCCCCAGGTAGGCTTTGATCACTTCAGGATTGTCCCGGATCTGTTCCGGCGTGCCGTTGGCCAGGGGAGTGCCCTGGTTGATCACCACGATGTGGTCGGAAATGCTCATGACCAGTTTCATGTCGTGTTCGATCAGCAGCACCGTGACGTTGTGTTCCTCGCGGAGCACGCCGATCAGGGCTTTCAGGTCTTCGGTTTCCCTCGGGTTCAGGCCGGCGGCCGGTTCGTCGAGCATGAGGATCCGCGGACGGGTCATCATGCAACGGGCGATTTCCAGGCGCCGCTGCTGACCATAGGCCAGGGTGCCAGCGGTACGGTTGGCGAACTCCTTGAGGTTGACCTTTTCCAGCCAGTACTCGGCGTACTCCATCGCTTCGCGTTCGCTCTTGCGGAACGACGGGGTCTTGAACAGGCCGGCGAAGAAGTTGGTGTTCAGGTGGCGATGTTGGGCAATCAAGAGGTTCTCGATGGCCGTCATGTCCTTGAACAACCGCACGTTCTGGAACGTACGCACCACGCCCTTGAGGGCAATCTTGTGCCCCGGCAGGCCTTGGATCGGATCTCCGTCCAGCAGGATGCTGCCGCCGGTTGGCTGGTAGAAACCGGTCAGGCAGTTGAACACCGTGGTCTTGCCCGCGCCGTTTGGCCCGATCAAGGCAACCACCTGTTTCTCTTTCACGGTCAGGGCCACGCCATTGACCGCCAGCAGGCCGCCGAAGCGCATGCTTAGGTTTTCAACCTTGAGGATCTCGCGGCTCATTTGCGCAGCTCCATGTGGGGGCGTTGCATAGGCAGCAGACCTTGAGGACGCCAGATCATCATCAGCACCATCAAGGCGCCGAACATCAACATGCGGTATTCACTGAATTCACGCATCATTTCGGGTAGCAGGATCATCACGATGGCGGCCAGGATCACACCCAACTGCGAGCCCATCCCGCCCAGCACCACGATGGCGAGGATGATCGCCGACTCGATGAAGGTGAAGGATTCCGGCGTCACCAGACCCTGGCGGGCGGCGAAGAAGCTACCGGCGAAACCGGCGAATGCGGCACCGAGGGTGAAGGCCGACAGCTTGATCACGGTCGGGTTGAGACCCAGGGCACGGCAGGCGATTTCGTCTTCGCGCAGCGCTTCCCACGCACGGCCGATGGGCATGCGCAGCAGGCGGTTGATGACGAACAACGCGGCCAGGGCCAGCAACAGCGCGACCAGGTAGAGGAACACCACTTTGCTCACCGGGTTGTAGGTCAGCCCGAAGAACTCGTGGAAGGTCTGCATGCCCTCGGCCGCGGATCGTTCGAAGCTCAGCCCGAAGAAGGTCGGCTTGGGGATGTTGCTGATGCCGTTGGGGCCACCGGTGAGGCCGGTGAGGTTACGCAGGAACAAACGGATGATTTCACCGAAGCCCAGGGTCACGATGGCCAGGTAGTCGCCCCGCAGACGCAGCACCGGGAAACCCAGCAGGAAGCCGAACGTGGCCGCCATCATCCCGGCGATCGGCAGGCAGATCCAGAAGCTCAGGCCGAAGTAGTGGGACAGCAGCGCGTAGCTGTAAGCGCCCACTGCGTAGAATCCCACATAACCCAGATCGAGCAGGCCGGCCAGGCCGACCACGATGTTCAGGCCCAGGCCCAGTAACACGTAGATCAGGATCAGGGTGGCGATATCCACCGCCCCACGGGAGCCGAAGAACGGCCAGACCAACGCCACCACGATCAGGCCGATGATGATCCGGCGCTGGGTGCGTGGCAGGGTCAGGAACTGGCTGACCTTGGGCGAAACCAGCGGGCCACGGTTGGAACGCAGCGCGGCACCGACCTGCTGGCTGAACAGCACCCGCAGGAACATCAGCACCGAGCACAGCGCAATCACGCTCAGGGTCAGCGGACCGGTGCCGTGCACTTCCAGGTTGACGCCGACGATGCTCAGCTTGAGGCCGAGCACCGGAAAGGCCACGGCCCAGACCAGCAGGGCGCTGAACAGCGCCTGTTTAAGATATTTGCTCATACTTTCTCAACCTCCGGGCGGCCCAGGATGCCGGTCGGCCGGAACAACAGAACCAGGACCAGGAGACCGAACGCAACCACGTCCTTGTACTGGTCACCGAAGATATCGGCGCCGAATGCTTCGGCCACCCCCAGCACCAGCCCGCCGAGCATCGCCCCCGGAATACTGCCGATGCCACCCAGCACCGCCGCGGTAAAGGCCTTCAGGCCGACCAGGAAACCGGCGTTGGGGTTGATCACGCCGTACTGCATGCTCAACAGCACGGCAGCGACGGCCGCCAGCGCGGCACCGATGACGAAGGTCAGGGCGATGATGTTGTTGGTGTTGATGCCCAGCAGGTTGGCCATCTTGATGTCCTCGGCACAGGCGCGACAGGCGCGCCCCAGGCGGGAACGGGAGATGAACAGGGTCAGGCCGAGCATGGCGATCAGGGTCACGACAAAGACCAGGATCTGCATGTAGGAAATCAGGACTTCTTCAGCACCGCCCGGGCCGAAGGAGAAACTCCCAGGGATCAGGTTGGGGATGGATTTGTCCTTGGAGTCCTGGGACAGCAGTACAGTGTTCTGCAGGAAAATCGACATGCCGATGGCGGAAATCAGTGGAATCAGACGGTTGCTGCTGCGCAAGGGGCGATAGGCAACGCGTTCGATACTGTAGCCATAGGCACTGGTCACGACGATCGACGCCAGGAAGGCGGCGGTCATCAACAACGGCAGTGAGTGGATACCCAGCATGGCCAGCCCGGCAAGGGCAATGAAAGCCACGTAGGAACCGATCATGTACACCTCGCCATGGGCGAAGTTAATCATTCCAATGATGCCGTAAACCATTGTGTAGCCAATGGCTATCAAGGCATAGGTGCTGCCAATGGTCAGGCCATTAACCAGCTGTTGGAAAAAGTGATAGATCTCAGGCATTACAGCGCTCCTAAAAACCCGATACGCATTTCACTGGTGGAGTCATGTTCCGGCCCTGTGCTGTGTTCTGTTGTCACATTTGCACGGAGCGTTTGCCAGCGAACCGCTGGTGACGGTTTTAAGATTTTCAGGTGAACCAGCGCCCGGATCGCGGGTGTCTGGCCCATAAACCTCGTAAAACAAAGCCCACTGCTTGCACAGTGGGCTCGTTGACCGTGAGTGTCCTGTATCACAAAAAAGAACGTATCTGTGAAACAGGACACTAGGCCGGGCTTACTGAGGGGAAACTTCGGTTTTCGGTTTGCCGAAGTGCCACTGGTAGACCACGAATTTGAAGTCTTTCAGGTCGCCCTTCTCGTTGAACGACAGTTCGCCGGTCGGGGTCTTGAAGCTGCCTTTGTGGAGGGCTTCAGCGACCTTGGTGGTGTCGTCGCTCTTGGCGGCCTTGATACCTTCGGCGATCAGCTCGACGGCGGAGTAGGCCGGGAACACGAACGGACCACTCGGATCCTTGCCGTCGGCCTTGATGGCCGCAACGATTGCCTGGTTCTCAGGATCGGCGTCGAAGGATTTCGGCAGGGTCACCAGCAGGCCTTCGGAAGCGTCCTGGGCAATTTGCGAGATGGAGTCGTTGCCGACACCTTCAGGCCCCATGAACTTGGCGTTCAGGCCTTTTTCCTTGGATTGACGCAGGATCAGGCCCAGCTCAGGGTGGTAGCCACCGTAGTAGACGAAGTCGACGTTGTTCTGCTTGAGCTTCTGGATGATCGAGGAGAAGTCCTTGTCACCGGCGTTCAGGCCTTCGAATACGGCGACTTTCACGCCTTTCTTCTCAAGGGTCTGCTTGACGGCGGTGGCGATACCTTCACCGTACTGCTGTTTGTCGTGCAGGACCGCAACGACTTTCGGCTTGACGTGATCGGCGATGTAGTTGCCGGCGGCAGGGCCCTGGGCGCTGTCCAGGCCGATGGTGCGGAAGACCAGCTTGTAGCCACGGGCGGTGATTTCCGGGCTGGTGGCCGCTGGGGTGATCATGATCACGCCTTCGTCTTCGTAGATGTCCGAAGCCGGTTGGGTGGAGCTGGAGCACAGGTGGCCGACGACGAACTTGACGCCATCGTTGACCACTTTGTTCGCCACGGCTACGGCCTGTTTAGGGTCGCAGGCATCATCGTATTCCTTGGCTTCGAGCATTTTGCCGTCGACGCCGCCCTTGGCGTTGATGTCCTTGATGGCTTGATTGGCGCCGACGAATTGCATGTCGCCGTACTGGGTCACCGGACCGGTCTTGGGACCAGCGATGCCGATCTTGATGGTGTCGGCGGCGAACGAATGGCTGGCAACCCCGGCCAGAACCATAGCGGCAAACAGTTTGGAAATCTGCTTAGTAGCCTTAGTCATAGTGCTCCACTCATGCTGTTGTAGTTTTTATAGTCCTGGCGCCGTAGCAGCAGAACCGGGTCAGATATCTTGGATATCCCCTCGGAAAATGCCCCCGGCAACTGTACCGGTACAGTGTAGAGCGCCGGTTGTTGGCAAGGGAAGCTGGCGCTTGGGGGCAAAATCAGAGGGTGTCGCTTTATTGAAAGAAAAAGACAGAATAGCGGCGGGTAATGTCCGAACAAATCGGCAGTCCCTGGCTTTGCTGTGCTTTTCAATCGTACTCCAATTGCTACCGGGTTTTTCTGCCAGACCACCGACGTTATCATTCGCGCCGATTTCTTTTCCGGACAGTCCCATGAATCAAGAACCTAGCACCCTCTATGCCAAACTGCTTGGAGAAACTGCATCCATTACTTGGAAAGAGCTGGAGCCGTTCTTTGCCAAGGGTGCCCTGTTATGGGTCGAGCCAGCACTGGATTTGATCGCCGCCGCCGAGGCTGTCGCTCAGGACGAAGGCGATAAAGTCGCCGCCTGGCTGGCCGCCGGGCAACTCGCCAAGCTGTCTGAAACGCGGGCGCTGGATTTTCTGGAGCGCGATCCGTTGCTCTGGGCGGTGGTGGTTTCGCCCTGGATAATGATCCAGGAAAGGGCGTCGAATTGATCGATGCACCAAAGTGGTTCGTGTTTTGATCGGATAAAAGTGTGTAGCTGAGTAGCGTGATGGCACCCTGCCGTGGTGAAACGCCACAGGGCAGGGTGACGTATACGTAACGGGAACAGTTCATGGGGCAGCCTTCGGGCTGCCTAATTGTTTCTGGATGTTGTTCCGGGGTGTTGTCCAGGCCGCCATCGCGAGCAGGCTCGCTCCCACGGAGGACCGATTTCTTCCAGGAAGATCGCGATTCAATGTGGGAGCGAGCCTGCTCGCGATAGATGCGCGGCGGTCTCGCGACAGCTTCAGTAAGTCTTGCCAGTATGGTTATTAAGCGAAATGACCTTGGTCTTGCCGATGCGATGACGGTAGATCTCGCGCAGGTACTTGATGGCCTTCTTCACACAATCACGGGACAGGCGGATGTCGTTGATCGAGACGAACTTGTCCTTGTCGTTGATCAGCTCGCGGTACTTCTTCTCGTACATCGGCTTGATCGCGTACCAGTTGGTGTCGAGGATCTTCGCCGGGTTCTCGAATTCGTTGAGCAGATCGTCGATCCGGTCCTCGTCGAAGTCTTCATTGATGATGAAGTCCAGGATCGAGTTGTCCAGGGTGTCGTCGAAGCGATACGGATTGCGAGCGAAGCAGCGCTTGATGAAGGCCACGATCAGGGTCAGGAAGTCATCCGACAGGCACGGACTCTTGGCGATCAGGGTGGTCAGCGAGAGGTTGGCCGACGCGCCGATCACCAGGGCGTAACGCTTGAGGGTGGTGTTGGGGAACAGGCTGTTGAGGTGGGTCTTGAGCCGGTTCAGGTCCATGTAGGACAGTTTGTAGTCCTTGGGCAGCGACACGATGGACACCACCGAGGAGCAGTTCTTGAAGAAGTGCAGGTCGTGCAGGGCGGCGGCGTCGTAGCCGGAATTCTTGTACTGCTCCAGCGAGGCCCGGTAGCGCTTGGATTCGATCGGCAACAGGCTGATGCCTTCGATGGCCTGGGTCACTTTGTTGAAGTGCGGCAGGTCGATAGAGCGGAAGAACAGATCGTCGATGTTCAGGCGTGGCGGTTCTTTGTCGAACACCTTGAACTTGTCGCCGCTCGGCGCCGGGGTTTCCGGGACGACGGACTCGGCGTAGGCAATCGCCACGGGACCGGCCAGGCTCATGAACAGGTCGTTGGCGTCCAGGCGGATGGTTTCGCCGATGTCGATGCCGGCACGACGGAAATAGTTCTGGTCGTAATCGGTGGTGACCGCCTGGGCCGTCAGGATGTTGAAGATCTGCTGGGAGATGTACTGGTTGGCGTGCTTCTCCATGGCATTGACGTCGATGTTCTGGATGTTGCCGTCATCGTTCTCTTCGGCGTAGCGCATGATGTCGTTGGAGATCAGCATCATCGCGTTCCAGGGGCGGATACGGCCCATGACGCTGGCTTCGCTGCTGTCTTCATTGGCAAAGTTGTACGAGAAATCCCATTCTTCCGACAGGTACTTGCACAACAGGCGTCCGGCGTTGATGTGCAGGGCTTCGGACATTTCGCTGCGGTGATCGGAAATGTTCGGCAGCACGCAGATGCCGCTGGTGAAGATCGGTTCGAAGACGAAGGAGTGACCACTTTTGCCGTCGTGCTCGTCCATCGGCTTGGTGTCGAACGTCTTGTTCATGTACGAGTGCTGCTGGGCCAGGCCGAACTCCGAGGCCATGCCCGAACCGGTACCGCCGCCGGCGCTGAAGATCGAGAAGTACAGGCGCGACTGGTTGGCCTTGATGCCGCAGCTGTCGATCAGGTACGAGTGGATCATCTTCCAGTCGGGGCTGGAGAAGCGCTGGGTGTCCTTGTTCAGGATGATCTTGGCCAGGTACTGGCCCAGGATCGGCGCGTTACCGGCGCCACCGGCATGGACTTCCGACAGGTCCATGATCTTCATCTTGCTGTAGTCGCGCAGGAAGCCGGTTTTTTCGCCCTTGCGTGAGAATCGGATACGCCCGGCGATGTCCTTGTCCAGGTCGCCGAGCATCACCAGTGGTTCCACCAGGAACACCGGTTTGGTCGCCTTGCCGGTGCCCAGGCGCAGGTTGTTGCGGATCCATTGCGCAGGACGGTAGGCCTTGTCGCTGTAGGCCTTGTCTTCGTTGTTGAATTCGTTGAGGTAGAACTTGCGGGCGTTGTAGACCAGCTCTGCCACATCCAGGGCGATGTTGGAGCCGCAGCGCCCCAGGCCGATCAGGCACACCGACGGGAATTCCTGCTGGTCACGTTCGCTTTCGTCGTCCACCAGATGGGGAGGGCGCGGGAATACGATGTCGCGCAGACCATCGAGGTTATCGAGGATGCGGTCGGTGTTGGTCTCGGTGAAATACAGATACTGCTGCGTCGCCAGGGGACGCGAGCTGCTCGATGACTTCGGGGGTTCAAGGCCGTTGGCGGCCGGGCCCAAGGTCAGATCGGATACCGCAGTGGCTGTTTTTTTTGAGGTCATTATGCGCCGTAGCCTGAACTGGTGGGTTGGACGACCGCTGTCATCGAACCATCGCGGATGAAAGAAGCTTCATGATGAATCGGCCACCGGCACATGATCTTTAATCGAGAGCCGGCAAATTGATGGCAATTGTTACAGTTTATTGATTGGCATCAATCAGCAGGTCGTGCCCCATGGTCGGGTATCAGCGCGGCGAATGATTGGAGACAGCCCCCGCACTGCTGTCTAGATTGCAGATTCCGGGCTCGGATGCCTCGCCCATAACAATAAAGAGACGGAATCATGCAGAACTCGACCCAAGCGGTGAATGCCTGGCGCATTCTGTTCCTGTTGTTTCTGGCCAACCTGTTCAATTTCTTCGATCGCACCATTCCGGCAATCATCATCGAGCCGATCCGCATGGAATGGAGCCTCAGCGACTTCCAGATCGGCATCATCGGCACCGCGTTCACCATCGTGTATGCCATTGCCGGCCTGCCGCTGGGGCGCATGGCCGATACCGGTTCGCGCAGCAAATTGATGGGCTGGGGGTTGGCGGCCTGGAGCGGGCTGACGGCCATCAATGGCCTGGTGGGCAGTTTCTGGGCGTTCCTGTTGGTGCGCATGGGCATCGGTATCGGCGAGGCCAGCTACGCGCCGGCGGCCAACTCGCTGATCGGCGATCTGTTCCCGGCCCATCGTCGGGCGCGGGCCATGGGGATCTTCATGCTGGGCCTGCCGATCGGGTTGCTGCTGGCGTTCTTTACCATCGGAGCGATGGTCAAGGCTTTCGACAGCTGGCGCGCGCCGTTCTTTATCGCAGCGGTGCCGGGGTTGGTGCTGGCGGTCTTCATGTTCTTTATCAAGGAACCCAAGCGCGGTGCGGCGGAAACCGTGCCGGTGTCCCAGGAAAAAATCGATCGGCCGATCCGTCGGGTGCTGGCGATTCCCACCTTCCTGTGGCTGGTGCTGGCGGGGCTGTGTTTCAACTTCGCCACTTATGCCTGCAACTCGTTCCTGGTGCCGATGCTGCAGCGTTACTTCCTGATGCCCCTGCACGAAGCCGCCGTGGCCACCGGGATCATGGTGGGCGTGACCGGGTTGTTCGGGCTGACCCTGGGCGGCTGGATCGCCGACAAGATTCATCAGCGCGTGGCCAATGGCCGTTTGCTGTTCGCTGCGTTCAGCCTGGTCATTTCCACGCTGACCACGGCCTGGGCGTTGCATGCCGGACGAATTGAAATCGGCGTGTTCGTTGCGGTGTTCAGCGTCGGTTGGCTATTCGCCTATACCTTTTATACCTGCGTATACACCGCGATCCAGGACGTCGTGGAGCCGCGTCTGCGGGCGACGGCGATGGCGTTGTTCTTTGCCGGGTTGTACCTGCTCGGCGGCGGCCTGGGGCCGGTGGTGGTCGGCGGCCTGTCGGACTACTTCGCCCGCGCAGCCATGGCGGCGGCCGGCGCCCCGCAGATGACCGAAGCGTTCAAGGCCATCGGTTTGCACGACGCGATGTACCTGATCCCGGTGGCGCTGTTCTTGACCATGGTGTTCCTGTTCCTGGCATCGCGCTGTTTCGCCAGCGATGCCAAGCGGATGAAGGATGGCATGAGCGCGCAGGTGGAGCCGGGGATTGTGGTGGCGACGGCTTGAGGTGATAGGACAATGTGAGGCTTTTGTGGCGAGGGGATTCATCCCCGCTGGACTGCAAAGCAGTCCCTCTTAAAACAATACCTTCCTTACTGGCAGATTATGATCTCAGCTTTTGGGGCTGCTTCGCAGCCCAGCGGGGATGAATCCCCTCGCCACAGGTTTTGCATGGCAGGGGGATTGTGTTTACCGAACCAGCTCCTCCCGCCCCCGCAACAGTCGGTTCGGCATTGCCACTGCCGCCGCCAGCCCCAGCAGCGACACCGCCGCGCTGATCATCAGCAGATGGCGGAACGTCGTCTGCAACTCCAGGCGCAGGGCGTCCCGTGTTTCGCCCGGAGCGGCGTTCAAGCCGTCCAGCAGGGCATTGCCGGAATGGCCTTCGCTGATCAGCGACGAACCGGCGAGCTGAGCGAAACCTGAATCCTGCAGCAAAGCCAGCAGCAACGCCGACATCAGTGCCACACCCACCGCACCGCCGAGGGAGCGGAACAGGTTGGTGGTACTGGTGGCGACGCCGATATCCCGTTGTTGCACCGAGTTCTGCGAACCCACCAGTGAGGTGGGGAACTGCATGCCGGAGGCGATCCCGCCCAGCAGCATGAACAGGCTGCTGAGCCAGAACGCGTCGGGCGCCGTGCAGGCCATGCCGAGGATGGCGAAAGGAAAGAGCAGGGCACCGCTGAGGATCATCGGTTTGTAGCGGCCGGTGATCGAGGTGCGACGTCCGGCGAAATACGCACCGATGGGCAAACCCATCGCCAGCGGCAGCAGATGCAACGCCGCGCTGTCGGCGCCGGCACCGGTCACGCTCTGAAAGCGCAATGGCACCAGTACCGTCAGGGAAATCGCCTGGAAGCTGGTGAAAAATACCGTGCACCAACACAACACCGCGCTGCGGTTGACGAACAGGTGCATCGGTAGCAAAGGCTCCCGGGCGCGGCGTTCGTGCCAGACGAATATGCCCAGCGTCACCACGGCGCACCCCAGCAGTCCCAGTACGCCACGGCTGTGCCAGGCCTGTCCCTGGCCGACCTGGGTAATACCCAGCAGCAAGGCGCTCAGGCCGATGATCAGCAACACCGTGCCCAGGTAGTCGATGATCGGCGTGCGGTGCGGCACCGACAGCCCGACCAGGGTGCGGCGGGCAATCAGCCAGGCACCCAAACCCAGCGGCAGGTTGATCCAGAACACCCAGCGCCACGACAGGTACTCGGTCATGTAGCCGCCCAATACCGGTCCGGCCACGCTGGCCACGGCATACATGCTGCTGAAGTAACCCTGATAGCGGCCACGCTCGCGGGGCGGCACGATGTCGCCGATGATCGCCTGGCTCACGGAGATCATCCCGCCGGCGCCGATGCCTTGGATGATTCGTGCCAGCACCAGCTGTTCCATGTTTTGCGCCAGGCCACAGAACAGCGAGGCCAGGGTGAACAGCCCCATGCCGAACAGCATCAGCGGTCGGCGACCGTAGAGATCGCCCAGCTTGCCGTAGATTGGCACCGCCACGGTCATGGCGACCATGTAGCCGGAAATGACCCAGGCCAACAGGCTGAGGTCCTTGAATTGGGCGGAGATGGCCGGCATCGAGACGGCGACGATGGTCTGGTCCAGCGCACCGAGGAAAATCGCCAGCATCAGGGCCACCAGTACGCTGCGGATGGCGGGCTGCTGGATGTTGGGCGTATTGAGCTGAGTCACGGTAGAACCTGCGGGCATCACGCCAAAGAGGCGAGTGGAGACGGAGCCCGCAGTGTAAGTCGGTAGCCGGCTATTCGATAGCCTCGTAAGGAAGTCCGACATAATTTTCCGCGATGGTTTTCCGTCCGGCTTCGGAGTCGACGAAATACTCCAGCTCGGCTTCGCTGATGCGCTGGTTGAAGGCGTCGTCGTCGAAGCGGTGCAGCATCGATGTCATCCACCAGGAGAAGCGCTCGGCTTTCCAGACCCGTCGCAGGCAGATGGCCGAATACTGTTGCAGCAGGTCCACCCGGCCTTCGCGATAGACCTTGAGCAGGATGTCGAACAGCGTGCTGACATCGCTGGCCGCCAGGTTCAGGCCCTTGGCACCGGTCGGCGGGACGATGTGCGCAGCGTCGCCCACCAGGAACATGCGGCCGTACTGCATCGGCTCGACCACGAAGCTGCGCAGCGGCGCGATGCTCTTTTCGATGGACGGGCCGGTCACCAGGGCTTCGGCCAGATCGGCGGGCAGGCGGGTCTTGAGTTCGGTCCAGAAGCGCTCGTCCGGCCAGTCGGCGACTTGTTCTTCGGCGGGCACTTGCAGGTAGTAACGGGTGCGGGTCTTGGAGCGCATGCTGCACAAGGCAAATCCACGCTCGTGGCGGGCGTAGACCAGTTCCTCGTTGACCGGCGGGGTATCGGCCAGGATGCCAAGCCAGCCGAAGGGGTAGACCCGCTCGAAGACCTTCAGTTTTTCCGCTGGAATGGATTGCCGCGCCACGCCATGGAAGCCGTCGCACCCGGCAATGTAGTCGCACTCCAGGCGCCAGGTTTCACCCTGGTGCTCGAATGTCACGAAAGGCTGGTCGGTCTGCATGCCGTGGGGCTGGGCCTTGTCGACCTGATAAAGCGTCCGGGCACCGGCCTTTTCGCGGGCGGCCATCAGGTCGCGGGTCACTTCGGTCTGACCGTAGACCATCACGTTTTTACCGCCGGTCAACCCTTTGAGATCAATGTGCACCCGACGGCCATTGAGGACCAGTTCGAAACCGTCATGCTCCAGCCCTTCGGCATCCATGCGCTGGCCGACGCCGGCCCGGCGCAGCAGTTCGGCCATGCCTTGCTCCAGCACACCGGCGCGGATGCGACCCAGGACATAGTCCGGGGCCTGGCGTTCGAGGATCAGGGTGTCAATTCCGGCATTGTGCAATAGCTGGCCGAGCAGCAATCCAGAGGGGCCGGCGCCGATAATGGCGACTTGGGTCTTGAGGGTTTTCATTGTTGTTATGACTCGCATGAAGCACGCGACCAGGGCCGGTGTGGATGGTTATGAACCGAGTCCTTGCATTTTTTCCTTGCGGGCCTGTCAATTGAAGGGGAAAACTGAGCCGATACCTGTACTTTCTGCCAATCGGTGCGATTATCGCCCGCTACCCGAGGCCGATCCTCGTTATGAAAAAAACTGAGCTGCCTTCGATTCCGGTGTTCAAGCTCTACGGCGAAAGCCAGGATTGGCCGACGCCGGATTTACTGCACTGTGAAACCATCTCCAAGCGCAGTCGCGAGCATCAGTGGGAAATCAAACCCCATCGGCATGCCGACCTCTGTCAGTTGCTGTTCGTTTTCAAGGGCCAGGCGGAGCTGGAAATCGAAGGCCAGCGTACCCGGCTCGACGAGCCGGCGGTGCAGATCCTGCCGCCGCTGTCGGTCCACGGCTTTCGCTTTTCCGAAGACGTGGAGGGTTACGTGGTGACCCTGGCGGCGCCGCTGGTGACCCACCTGCAAGGGCAGTTGGGCCATTCGGTAAACATTCTGGCTCAGGCCGAGAGTTACCCGGCCGGTGACAACGCCGACTACCTCAACAGCCTGTTCAGCGCTTTGCAGAGCGAGTACATGGGGCATCAACCGGCCCGGGAAATGCTCATGCATGCGCTGGTCAACGTGATCATGGTCTGGGTCAGTCGCCAGGTCATGCAGCGACGTACCCAGAGCCAGCGCCCGCAGCGGGCTCGTGAATACCTCAATGGGTTCATTCAATTGGTGGAGGAAACCTATCGGCAGCACGTCAAGGTGGAAGACCTGGCCCATCGCCTGGGCATTTCCGTGTCGCACCTCAACGGCACCTGCCGCGAGCTGGCGGGGCAGCCGGCGTTGCAGATCATGCATGAGCGTCAGTTGCTCGAGGCCAAGCGGATGCTGACCTACACCGGCATGACCATCTACGAGATTTCCGAGGTGCTCGGGTTCTCCGACCCGACCAACTTCACCCGCCTGTTCCGCCGTCGCGTCGGCATCTCGCCCAAGGCCTTCCGGGACCGGCTCAAGACCGATCAGCCGGACGACTGAGCACGCCTCAGCGCAAGGCGTTCAGGGTCGCGTTGTGCGGGATGCAGCGTTCGAAGTTGCAACTGGCGTAGTCACGAGGCAGTTGCCTGGCCTGCTCGACCCGGTAGGCCGCTGTGCCGTACAGCGCAAGCGTGGCGGCGCAGGTCACGAAAATGGCGAGGCGTCTTTTTGTTCTGATGTTCATGGCGATGACCTCTGAACGAATACCCTGGGGTACTGTTTTCAGCATAGGTCAGCCGGGGGGAGTTGCCAGTGGGGTGGAGGGTGCAATTACCCTGGCATTCAGGGCACTGATGTCCCCCTGTGAGAGCGAGCCTGCTCGCGATGGCCATACAGCCGTCACATCGATGTCGACAGGCAGGCCGCTATCGCGAGCAGGCTCGCTCCCACAGGGTAATGGGGCTGCCAGGTGGATTAGGTCAGGTGCTCGGGCCTCACTGGATCGCCCGGTTTCACATCCAGTTGCTTACGCACGTCCTCGAACATGTCGTCGTAATACGTGTGCATCGAGCCGATGCTGGCGCTCTTCGGCAGGCCGTACTTCTGCGCGATGTTTGTGGCGTACCGGGCAAAGTCGAAGGCCAGGTCCTTCGGCAGGAAAAAGGTCTCGTCCACGCTTTTGTCCTCGACCGTGCCGTGCAACCGGAATGACATGCCCGTGCCTTCCTGGGGATCCTGGGCAATTTCGTAGTCGATGCAGAGGTTGTAGCTGAAATCATCCTTGTTCAGCGCATGGCGCTCCATGTGCAGGTGACCGGGTTGGAACATGGCCATGAGAGACCCTCCTGGAAAGGCATAGAAGTAGGGCAGACCCCGGATCTGCCCTGGGAGTTTCCGGTTATCGATAAGCGATGCCTGTTGTCGTCGTGCTGATGCAGGTGCCGGCGGTGCCTTGGACGATAGCATCGATGTCCGAGAGTGACCCGATCACCGCGACCTTGCCGGTATTGCGCGCAAATTCGCAGGCGGCCTGCACCTTGGGCCCCATGGAGCCGGCGGCGAAATCGAGTTTTTCCAGATCGTCGGGGTGGGCCCGGGCGATGGCTTTGCAGGTCGGCTTGCCGAAGTCGATGAAGACCGCGTTGACATCGGTGGCGATCACCAGCAGATCGCTCTCCAATTGTTCGGCCAGCAGCGCCGAGCACAGGTCCTTGTCGATGACCGCCTCAACGCCTCGCAGCTTGCCGTCGGCGTCATAGATCGTCGGGATACCGCCACCGCCGGCGCAGATCACGATGCTGCCCTTTTCCAGCAGCCACTTGATCGGCCGGATTTCAAAGATGCGCTTGGGTCTGGGGCTGGCGACTACCCGGCGAAACCTGTCGCCGTCCGGGGCGATGCTCCAGCCTTTTTCGGCGGCCAGTGCCTGCGCCTCCTGCTGGCTGTAGACCGGGCCGATGGGCTTGGTGGGGTGTTGGAAGGCCGGGTCGTTGGCGTCCACTTCCACTTGGGTCAGCAACGTGGCGAAGGGCACGTCGGCGTCCAGCAGGTTGCCCAGTTCCTGCTCGATGATGTAACCGATCATGCCGTCGGTCTCGGCGCCCAGCACGTCCAGCGGATACGGAGTCACCGAAGTGTAGGCTGCCGCTTGCAACGACAGCAGGCCGACTTGCGGGCCGTTGCCGTGGGCGATCACTAATTGGTTGCCCGGATGGATCCTGGCGATCTGTTCGGTCGCTGTGCGGATGTTGCTGCGTTGGTTGTCGGCGGTCATGGGTTCACCCCGACGCAGGAGGGCGTTACCGCCCAGGGCAACGACGATGCGCATAGTGCTCTCCTTGAAAATGGAACATGGTTCCTGTGGGAGCGAGCCTGCTCGCGAATGCGGTGTATCAACCCATGAATGAGCTGGCTGATCGTCCGCCATCGCGAGCAGGCTCGCTCCCACAAAGGGACGGCCTTACAAGTCCGCCAGCGTCGACACCAGTACCGCCTTGATGGTATGCATGCGGTTTTCCGCCTGCTCGAAGGCGATGCACGCCGGTGACTCGAACACGTCGTCCGTGACTTCGATGCCGTTGGCCAGATGCGGATACTGCTCGGCGATCTGCTTACCGACCTTGGTGTCGCTGTTATGGAATGCCGGCAGGCAGTGCATGAAGCGAGTACGCGGGTTACCGGTGGCTTTCATCAGGTCGGCATTGACCTGGTAAGGCAACAGTTGCTCGATACGCTCGGCCCAGGCTTCGACCGGCTCACCCATGGAGACCCAGACGTCGGTGTGAATGAAGTCCACGCCCTTGACCGCCGCTTTCGGATCTTCGGTGAGGGTGATACGTGCGCCGCTTTCTTCGGCGTAATGATGGCAGCGCTGCACCAGATCGTCGTGGGGCCAGAGGGCCTTGGGCGCGCAGATACGCACGTCCATGCCCAACTTTGCGCCGATCAGCAGTAACGAGTTGCCCATGTTGTTTCGCGCATCGCCCAGGTACGCATAGCTGATCTCGTGGATCGGTTTGTCGGCGTGCTCGCGCATGGTCATTACGTCGGCAATCATCTGCGTCGGGTGGTATTCATCGGTCAGGCCGTTGAACACCGGTACGCCGGCGAACTTCGCCAGTTCCTCGACGGTTTCCTGCTTGAAGCCCCGGTATTCGATGGCGTCGTACATGCGCCCGAGCACGCGGGCGGTGTCCTTCATGCTTTCCTTGTGGCCGATCTGCGACGAGTTGGGGTCGATGTAGGTGACATTGGCACCCTGGTCGTAGGCCGCCACTTCGAAGGCACAACGGGTACGGGTCGAGGTTTTCTCGAAGATCAGCGCGATGTTGTTGCCCTTGAGGTGCTGCTGTTCGGTGCCGGTGTACTTGGCCCGCTTGAGGTCGCGGGACAGGTCCAGCAAATAGTGCAATTCACGGGGCGTGTGATGTTCGAGGCTGAGCAGGTTACGGTTGTGGGTGTTGAACGCCATGGTGCATCTCCTTGGGTATCGGCAGGCCCTGAACCGTGTCCGGTCAACCAGGGCCCGGGCTCGAAGGTCAGTAGTCGATCGGATCGCGAATGATCGGGCAGGTCATGCAATGGCCGCCGCCGCGACCCCGGCCCAGCTCGCTGGCGCTGATGGTGATGACTTCCACCCCGGCCTTGCGCAGCAGGGTGTTGGTGTAGGTGTTGCGGTCGTAGCCGATCACCACGCCCGGCTCCAGGGCCACCACATTGTTGCCGTCGTCCCATTGTTCGCGCTCGGCGGCGAAGCTGTTGCCGCCGGTTTCCACCACGCGCAGCGCCGGGAGCTTGAGGGCGGCGGCAACAGTGTCGATGAAGCTGCTTTCCTCGCGGCGAACGTCGATACCGCCGGGTTTGCTCTCGTCGGGGCGCAGGGAGAAGGCGACGATCTGGCTCACCACTTCCGGGAAAATGGTCACCAGGTCGCGGTCGCAGAAACTGAACACGGTGTCCAAGTGCATGGCGGCCCGGGACTTCGGCAAGCCGGCGACGATGACCCGTTCCACGGCCTGGTGCTTGAACAGGTTCAGTGCCAATTGGCCGATGGCCTGGCGGGATGAGCGTTCGCCCATGCCGATCAGCACGACACCGTTGCCGATGGGCATTACGTCGCCGCCTTCGAGTGTGGCACTGCCATGGTCCAGGTCCGGGTTGCCGTACCAGATCTGGAAGTCGGCCTGGGTGAACTCCGGGTGGAATTTATACAGGGCGGTGGTCAGCAGGGTTTCCTGGCGGCGTGCCGGCCAGTACATCGGGTTAAGGGTGACGCCGCCGTAGATCCAGCAGGTGGTGTCGCGGGTGAACTGGGTGTTGGGCAGCGGCGGCAGGATGAAGCTGGAATGCCCGAGGAAGTCGCGGAACATCTGGATGGTCTTGCCGCCGAAACTGTCGGGCAGGTCATCGGCCGAAACGCCACCAATCAGGAACTCGGCGATCCGGCGCGGTTCCAGGCTGCGCAGCCACGAACCGACCTCATTCACCAGGCCCAGGCCCACCGAGTCGGGGGTGACCTTGCGTTGCAGGATCCAGTCCAGGGCTTCGGGGACGGCGACGATGTCGGTCAACAGGTTGTGCATTTCCAGCACGTCGATGCCCCGCTCGCGCATCTTGGTGACGAAATCGAAATGGTCGCGTTTGGCCTGGTTGACCCATATCACGTCGTCGAACAGCAGTTCATCGCAGTTGTTCGGGGTCAGCCGCTGATGGGCCAGGCCTGGGGAACACACCATGACTTTACGCAATCTACCGGCTTCGGAATGAACGCCGTATTGCATTTTTTCCGTGGTCATTACACATCCTCCCGTTAAAACGTTGAGTGATCACAAGCTCAGGAAGCCGCTGTAGAGGCCATAGCCGGCTATCAGGGCGCCTGCGACTACTGCGGCGAAAATCAGCTTCTCGACAGCGGTGAACACCGGTCGGGCCACTTCGCGCCGGGCCTGGGCGAACAGCACCGCGCCGGGGGCGTAGAGCAGCGCAGAAAGCAGCAGGTATTTGATCCCGCCGGCATACAGCAACCACACCGCGTAGAGCAGGGCGATGGCGCTGATGGCCAAGTCCTTGCGGCGTTCGGCCGGGGCGTTCTGGTAGGTTTCGCCGCGCACCGCCAGCAGCAGCGCGTAGGCCGCCGACCACAGGTAGGGCACCAGGATCATCGACGTGGCGAGGTAGATCAGCGACAGGTAGGTACTGGCCGAGAACAGGGTAACGATCAGAAACAGTTGGACCATGGCGTTGGTCAGCCACAGGGCGTTGGCCGGCACGTGGTTGGCATTTTCGCGACGCAGGAACGCCGGCATGGTGTGGTCCCTGGCGGCGGCGAACAGGATCTCGGCGCACAGCAGCACCCAGGACAACAGGGCTCCGAGCAGCGAAATGATGAGGCCGACGCTGATCAGCACCGCGCCCCAGTGGCCCACGACGTGCTCCAGCACTGCGGCCATGGACGGGTTCTGCAGCTTCGCCAGTTCCGGCTGGGTCATGATCCCCAGGGACAGCACGTTTACCAGCACCAGGAACAGCAGCACGGTGATAAAGCCGATCACCGTGGCCTTGCCCACATCCGAACGCCGCTCGGCGCGGGCGGAAAAAATGCTCGCGCCCTCGATACCGATGAACACCCAGACGGTGACCAGCATCATGTTGCGCACCTGGTTCATCACGCTGCCCAACTGCGGGTTCTTCACGCCCCAGATATCGGCGGTGAAAATGTCGAGCCGGAAGGCGAACACGGCGATCAGCACGAACAACGCCAGCGGCACGACCTTGGCAACGGTGGTGACGAGGTTGATGAACGCAGCTTCCTTGATGCCGCGCAGCACCAGGAAATGCACGGCCCACAGCAGCAGCGACGCGCCGATCACCGCTGCAACCGTATTGCCCTCACCGAAGACCGGAAAAAAATAACCCAGGGTGCTGAACAGCAAGACGAAGTAGCCGACGTTGCCTAACCAGGCGCTGATCCAATAACCCCAGGCCGAGGAGAACCCCATGTAGTCACCGAATCCGGCTTTGGCGTAGACATACACACCACCATCCAGATCGGGTTTGCGATTGGCCAGGGTCTGGAACACAAAGGCGAGGGTCAGCATGCCCACCGCAGTAATCGCCCAGCCAATCAGCACGGCACCGACATCGGCACTGGCGGCCATGTTCTGGGGCAAGGAAAAGATTCCCCCGCCGATCATCGAACCCACTACCAGCGCGACCAACGCACCCAAGCGAAGTTTTCCGGGGGTATCAGACATTCCATGACTCCGAAGCAACCGAGGGGAGTCACAGCGTATGTCGATTTACCATTTCAATAGCTGATCCAGGTCAGAAGGCGGAGTCGTTCACCATTGCGCTCGATGGGCGCCGAGTGTCGTTGCCGCGCGTGTCCATTGCCAGGGCGTGCCGGTGATTTTCAGCGGCACCTGCAACCGGCGAGCCGGCCCCCACGGTGTCTGCTCGATCAGCACCCCCAGATCCTGCTCGTCCTCGGGGCGTAGCGCGGCCTGAATCCCCGCGCCACCCTCGATCAGCAGTCGGGCGGTACGCGCCAGGGACAGGCGTGCCGAGCCACCTTGCCCGTTTGCCAGGCGCCGGGCCAGCAATACCACGGCGCTGGCCGCCATCAGGTAGCCGGTGCCGTGGTCCAGCGCCTGAACAGGCAGCGGTGTCGGTTTGTCGGTCTGTTTCCAGGCCATGCCGGCCTCGGCGATACCACTGCTCATTTGCACCAGGCTGTCGAAGCCGCGCCGTTGCTGCCACGGGCCGCTCCAACCGTAGGCGTTGAGGCTGACATCGATCAGGCCAGGGGCGATCTTGTGGCGTTGCGCGGCGCCGTAACCCAGGCGTTCGAGGGCGTCGGCCCGGTAGCCGTGCAGGAGGATGTCGGCGTCCTTGAGCAGTGCTTCGAACGTGGTGCGGTCGTCGGGCTGGTGCAGGTCGAGGCGGGCACAGCGTTTGCCCAGGGTGACTTCCGGGACCACGCCGGGTTCGTCCCAGGTCGGTGGATCGATCCGCAAGACGTCGGCCCCGAGGCCCGCGAGGAAGCGGCTGGCAACGGGACCGGCCAGTACGCGGGTCAGGTCCAGTACCTTGAGGCCGGCCAGTGGCTGTGCCACGGAACCGAGCCAGGGTTTGCAGTGTTCCCCGGCGGTTCCAGTGAAGTGCACCAGCGGCTCGGCATTCACTGCGATACCTTGGGGATGGGCCTGCCACGCCTGCCAGGAGCGCATCTCGGCGGCGCAGCCACCGGCGTCGACGACGGCCTGTTCCAGTTCGGTCTTGTTCCAGTGGATCACTTTGCTCGCCATGTCGGCACGATCAACACAGTTACCGAGGACCTTTTCCGCCGCCCGGCGATGATGCGGCGCATTGGTGTGCAGGCGAATCCAGCCGTCGGCCGTGGCGTAGTCGCCGGCCACCGGGTCCCACATCGGCGGCACGCTCCAGCCAATGGGGCGCAGGGATGTGGAGAACCAGAACGAAGCCAGGCGCCGGTCGACTTCGAGGGGCGGCAGGCGGCCGGTCTGTTGGCCAATGAGTTCTGCGGTCGCCTGGCCGGCCACGGCAATGCTGGCACTGGCCAGTTCCGTGACGGCGAACGCCGAAGGCAGGGCGCCGTCATGGCTGAAGGGGATCGGAGTCGTGGGCAAGCCGAGGGCGGCTTGCATGGACGCGAGTAGATCTGTCATCGAAGACCCTCCGGGTGTGAGAGGCCGAGCATAGATCAAAAAGGTTTATTCAGGCGTTCGCGCTGTTGCCGGTTCCCTTGCCTCGGGACGGGACCAGATCCACAGGTTGCCTGCGCCCATGCCCATCATGGTCAGGTAAACCGGCCAGCCATGATTGAGCGTCGCCAGCATCAGTACGGCACAGAACAGCATGCCGAGGGTTGCGCCGATCTTGGCCCGACGCGGGATTACCTTGCCGTTGCGCCAGTTGTACAGCATCGGCCCGAACAGCCGATGGCTCTCCAGCCAGGCACTCAGGCGCGGCGAACTGCGAGTCGCGGCCCAGGCGGCCAGCAGGATGAACTCGGTCGTCGGCAGGCCGGGCACGACGATGGCGACCAGACCGATGGTCAGGCTGGTGTAGGCGAGCAGGCCGAAGAGCAATCGGGCGGTTTTGGAGGGTGGATTCATCGTCACCTTTCAAACATGCACATATCTCCGTGGGAGCGAGCCTGTGGGAGCAAAGCTTGCTCGCGATGAACGAAACACGGTCAATGGATTGAGGCGTCTTCATCGCGAGCAAGCTTTGCTCCCACACAGTGCTCGCTCCCACAAGGGAAGGGGTGATCCAGATGTCAGTGTTCAGGCTAGCTCAGCGGCGTAGGCCTGTTCCAGCAACACCGTAAATCGGTTGAAGGCATCCAGCGCGCCTTTGTCCGCTTCGGCTTCCTGCTGTTCGGTGAGGACCACTGTGTCGAGGATACGGGTGAAGGTCTTCCAGCCTTCGGCGCGGCCGCCCGCCGGTTCGGCCAGGTGGCGGGCACCGAAGGCTTCGCTCAGCCCCAGGCCTATTGCCCGCTTGATCAGGAATGCCGCGCCCAGTTTCGAGCCTTCCGAGACGAACAACCAGCCCAGGGCCTCGGCCATGGTTGGGTTGTCCAGCGCACCGGCCACCGGGGCCGGGACATCGGTATCCAGGTCCGCCAGGTCGGCCTTGGCCGCTTCGGCCCGGCAGCGGGCCGGCAGGTCGGGGATCAGGGCGGACAGCTGCGCGTCGTTGTACAGCGCCACCAGTTCCGACTGGAACAGGTACTGGGCGACAACGAAACGGGCAAAGCTGGCCGGGCTGTCGAACGGGGCGTGGGCCTTGACCAGGGCGTCGAGCTTGCCGTGGGGCTCGTGGGTGATCTGGTTGAGGCGTTGGAAGCGTGAGGTGAAGCGTTGGGGGCTCATGAAAATTCCTTGAGTGAAAGTAGGTCGCTGTTGTGGCGAGGGGCACCACTGTGGGAGCAAGGCTTGCCCGCGATGCAGACGATGCGGTCCTTCAGAAATCGAGGCGCCCGTATCGCGAGCAAGCTTTGCTCCCACCTATGAACTGTTTGCTGTGGTCAGCGGATCAGATATCCCAGATCAGGTTGACCGCGAAGTTGCGTCCCGGCGCTGTCAGGCGATCGAGGTTGGCGGGGCTCAGCACGGCCGCTTCGCCGACGCTGTCGTAGCCACGCACGTCATCCCACAGCCAATACTTTTTGTCGGTGAGGTTGTAGAGGCCACCGCTGACGGTAATGTCCTGGGTCACCTTGTAGAAACCGGTCAGGTCGAGGATCCCGAACCCGGGTGTCTTGAACTGGCTGCTGACGCCATCCGGCGAGTTGAAGTTGCTGTCGTCGACGCGGTTTTTCTTCCTGACCAGGGTCCAGGTGAGCAAGCTGCCGTAGTCGTCTTGTTCGTAACCCAGGCCGAACACGCCGGTCAGCGGGTTGACGCTGTTGATCGGCTGGCCAGTGTCGTCGTTGCGCCCGTAGGCGTAGGCCACCGAACCCTGGGTGTAGAGGCCCCGGGGCGCACCCAATACGTCCAGCTCCAGACGACCCTTGAGCTCGGCGCCCTTGATGGTGGCGTGCTTGATGTTGTTGCTCTGGAAGGTCAATTGATCGGCGCCGGGGGTGATGGCGTCTTCGTTGATGAAGTCGCGGTACTTGTTGTAGAACACCGCCACGTCGAACGAACCGGAGTCGAAACGGCCACGCAAGCCGGTCTCGTAGCTTTTGCTTTTTTCCGGTTCCAGGTTGGGGTTGGGTTCCACGCTGTAGCCGACGTCGGGGTTATCGAAACGGCCGTACAGGGCCTTGGCGGTCGGGGTGCGGAAACCTTCGGCGTACTGGCCGTACCCGGTGTACTGGTCGGTAAAGGCGTAGGTCAGGCCGAACTTGGGTGAGACGCGATGCCAGGTCTTGTTGCTGTCGCTGACCTGGCCACCGCCGGTCGGGTCGACGGTGTCGAGAAACGCCTGGGTGAGGTGCGGCTTGAGCTGGGTGTAGTCGTAGCGCAGGCCCGGGGTGAAGGTCCACTTGTCCCAACTGATCTGGTCCTGGGCGAACAGGCTGTAGGTGTTGATGGTCGGGTCCGGGAAGTCGCTGGCTTTTGCCAGTACGTCTCGGGTGCTGATGGCACCGACGGCGGAACACCCCACGCCGACCGCCAGGCACACCCCATTGCCACTGCGCGAGCCGGTGACTTTCTGTTGCTTGATCGTGGTGCCGTAGGTCAGTGCGTGATTGGTGTCGGCGAGGCTGAAGGCCTTGTCCAGTTGTGCGTCGAAGACCCATTGCTTGTCTTCGTAGAGGGTTTCGCGGGTGCGCAGGACCCGACGGGTGATCGGGAAGTAGAATTCGGCGGTGCTCTCGTCGGTCTTGGCGATCTGGTGATTCAGGCTCCACTTGATGTTGTCGGCCAGCAGGCTGTCGAGGGCGAAGCTGTGCTCCAGGCCGAAACGCTCACGGGTGACGGTGTCGTTGCCGGTGCGCCACTGATACATGCCGCCCGGCAGGATGCTGGTGGGAATGGCCGGCTGGCCGTTGGAGAAGGGGCCTCCGTAGGCACTTTTCAGATCGGTGTCGCGATCATCCTTGTACTTCTCGTAGACCAGGCCCAGGCGGGCGTCATCGCTGTAGTGCCAACCGAGTTTGGCCAATACATTGCTGGCGCGCACGTCCTCAGGGTTGGCTGCGGTGCGGTCCAGTCCGGTGCCGTTGTGGCTGCCGTAGGATTCGGTTTCATGGCCGTCGCGCTGGCTGTAGTGCAGCAGGCCGTCGAATGCCCCGCTGCGGCCGGCGACGGTGGCGGATTTGAGCCAGCTTTCGTCGGCGGAGCTGTAGCCGGTCTTCAACCGGGCACCGACGTCCTGGCCGGGCTTGATGATGTCATCCGGATCCAGGGTGAAATAGCTGACAGCGCCGCCAATGGCGTTGCTGCCATAGAGCACCGACGCCGGACCGCGGAGGATTTCCACGCGTTTGATGATTTCCGGGTCGACGTAGTTGCGCTGGGTCTTGGCGTAGGGACCGTTGAAGAAACCGTCGGGAATTGCCACGCCGTCGACCTGGGTCAGGATCCGGTTGCCGTCGATACCGCGGATGTTGTAGCCGCTGATGCCGCCGCGCTGGCCCGCGCCACCCACCGACACGCCGGGCTCGTAGCGCACCAGATCCTTGAGGGTGTTGACGTTGTTGCGGTCCAGTGCCTGGCGATCATGGACGCTGACGGTGCTCGGTACGCCACTGATGTCCTGCTCCTGGCGGGTGGCGCTGATGGTCATCTGTTGCAGGTTCACCACGTTGCCGGCGCTGCGTTTCTCCAGGACGATGCTGTTGTTGCCCAGCTTGCGGTAGCTCAGGTTGGTCCCCGTCAGCAGGCGCTCCAGGGCTTTCTCCGGTGGCAACGAGCCGTTGACGCCGGGCGACGCGACACCTTCGGCCAGCTCGGCCGGCAGACCCACTTGCCAGCCCGTGACGGCTGTAAACGCATTCAGGGCCGAAACCAGTGGCTGTTGGGCGATGGCGAAGGTGTAGTCGCCGATGTTGCGCGCAGGTGGTTGTGTCGCGGCGGCCAGGGCGGCGGGCGCGATGCCGGCCATGAGGATGGCGGCGGTCAGCAACGACAGCGTTCGGGAAGGGGCGAGGAACCTGCAGGTAAGGCGAGAGGACATCGATAGCGCTCCGTGTCGCATCTGTTATAGGTGCAGATTGGCATCGATAGATGCGAATCAATTGCATTGGCTATAACGAGACGAATCAGCGAAGGCTATCGAGTAAAAATAATTCTCATTTAGTTCAGGATCACCAGTGCCGGGAATTCCTGAAGCTGCGAAGACGTGATGTGAGCCAGGGAGCGAACCACGTCCAGCGGCTGGTCGAGGCGGTAATTACCCGTCACCGCGACTTGGGCCAACTGCTCGTTGCGGTTGATGATCCAGCCCGGATAGTAGCGCCGCAGTTCGGCCAGGACCTGGCTCAGCGGCCGGTTCTCGAACACCAGCCGACCCTGGACCCAGGCCAGGTCGGTGCTGGCGTCGAGCGGGGCCGGGCGGTCGAAGCCGTTGGGGCCGATGCGGATGCTTTCCCCGGCCGAGAGCCGGACATGGGTGTCGTTGCGGTTGGCCCGCAGGTCCACATCGCCGCGCTGGACCTGGACCTGGGCCACACCGTCGAGGTAGCGCACCGCGAACGTGGTGTTGCTGACACTGGCGGTGACCGGCCCTGCGTCGATCTCCAGTGGCAGGCTGCGAGTGTCGGGCACCTCGAAAAATGCCTCGCCCTTGTACAGCCGGGCCACATGGCGCTGTTCGTTGAACGTGCTGGAAAACGCCGAATCGGTGTTGAGCAGGACCTTGGAGCCGTCTTCCAACTGCAGGCGCTGGCGCTCACCGACCACCGTCAGGTGATCGGCCTGGAAACGCAGGGGCAGGTCGCTGAAATTGAACAGGCCCAGGAACAGCACGGCAGCGGTGGCCAGGGGTTTCCAGTGGGCGCGCAAGCGTGACAATGCGCCCACCCTGGGTGCGGCCTGGAGCCGCCGGGCACTCTCCTTCACGTGCGGGCCATTCCAGAGGGTCTGGGCCCTGAGAAACGCTTCGCCGTGGCGAGGGTCGGCCGCCAGCCAGACCTGGAATTGCCGGGCCTGCTCCTGGCTGGGGTTGTCCAGCAGGATCAGCCAGTCCAGCGCCTGCTCCATGGCATGGGCGGTGTCCTGGGCTGATGCAGACTCGGGGGCGTGGTGATTATCCGTCACGGTGGTTCCTCGCAGTGTCTTTGCACGGCTGTTTCAAATCCGGAAACCTAGACTAGCAGGATCGGCCAACGCAATCGGCGCCGCCCTGTAGAGGTGTACTGGCGGACATCAGCCGATGTCCAAGCGTTCTGCCACGCCGATACAGATCGCCATGATCAGTTTCAGTTCCTTTTGCACGGTACTCAGGGACACGCCCAGCTCTGCGGCGATGTCCTGATAACCATGCCCATGCAAGCGGCTGAGAATGAAAATCTGTTGTTGGCGCGGGCTCAGCGCTTGCAGGCTGATGTTGAGGCGCTCGAGCATCTGTTCGGCATGGGCGGCGTCCTCGGCGCTGCTCTGGGGCGCGACCACGTTGTGGGGG